>JAGWBA010000020.1 GCA_021296215.1 Flavobacteriales bacterium | reverse complement strand
CTTCTTCGCTGCTGCCAGACCATCAATATCAATGGAAATCACTAGTTTTAAGTGTTACTAACTAGGGTAAGCCTTCACCATGATCTCTACTTTTGTCGATAAGACGAAAGAGAAGTGGAGCATGTGGATGCTGACGGCGGCCGGATTAGTACTGCTTATGACGCTGGGACTCAGTTTTTTCTACGGAGGAATGGTGCGCGCCAAAAATGTGGTCAGCACCATGCTCCGGAGCTTCATAGCGCTCGGCGTGGTCAGTATATTCCGGTATGCCATAGGGTTTAGTCAGGCTTTTGGTGACAGCCTCAACGGCTGGATTGGCAACCCGCTCAGCTTCGCGTTCTTCAATGAGGTTGGCACAGCACCCCATCCGAGGATCGCCTCGGGCACCCCGTTCATTTTATTCGCGGCCTTTCAGTTGAAGTTCGCCATTATTACACCTGCTTTATTTATGGGTTCAATGGCCGAACGATTGCAGTTCTGTCGCTGCGTAGTACTTATGGTACTGTTTTCGCTGATCGTTTATTGCCCGCTTGCGCACTGGACTTGGTATCCTGATGGTGTCTTGTATCAACTTGGAGAATTGGATTTCGCTTGTGGAACCGTGGTCCATATCAGTGCGGGGGTGATGGCGTTGGTGGGGGCGTGGTACCTCGGACCGCGTAAGCAAAAGGAGATAGTTGACCCCTCAGAGGTCAACGTGCCCTATGTTATTCTCGGTACCGGCCTGCTTTGGTTCGGGTGGTTCGGATTCAACGCCGGGTCTGCATTGGCCGCAGAAGATTTGGCCGTAAAGGCCTTTGTGAATACGCATTTTGCATCCGCTGCGGCTATGATCGGCCGGATACTCTTTGATGTGGTCATGGGCCGAAAACCTTCGGCCTTGGGAGCGTGGATTGGTGCAGTGGTCGGACTAGTAGCCATAACGCCTGCGGCCGGATTCGTAAGTTATGGACCGTCCATATGAATAGGACTAACGGCCGCCTTGGTCAGTAACGTAGTGGTGGAGCGATTCAAAAGATCGACTGTTGACGACACTTTGGACGTTTTCGCCGGTCATGGATTAGGTGGAATGATCGGTATGCTGCTCACTGGCGTATACGCCGAAGATGGAGGGTGGGCAACCACGGGGAATCCGCCCTTATTTATCAAGCATCTGCTGAGTATGTTGATGGTCGTGCTTTTTGTCGGACTGTCTTCATTTTTCATTCTTCGGTTCGTAGACAAGTTGATTCCCATGAGGGTCTCAGAACAGGAGGAACATGAAGGGCTTAATCGCGCCGTTCACGGGGAAGCCGTTTTCAAGCGGGCTTAATAGGGAACTTCAGCGTAACTTTCCCTTTCTATCGTGATTGTTGGGAAATTCTTTCAGCTACTGAGTGATGGAGGAGCCGTACCAATCAAATAAGGCTTCACTTCATTCGGCGCATTATTTTGCTTTTCCTCACTCGTTAAAGCAAGTTTTATTCGGGGGTAAAACGAAAAAGTCCCGCTATTGCGGGACCTTATTTGAATCGAAGCGAGAGCGAGAATTAGCTCCCTTCGGTCGCTGAGTGTAGGGGTAGCCCACAACAAAAACAAGGCAAACCTTTCGGTTTGCTACCTTCCTTTCAATGGACTTGCACAAGAGCATACTCCGTTTAGGCCATTAAAAGAAAAGTCCTGCCGAAGCAGTACCTTGTCTTTGTTGTAGCGAGAGCGAGACTTGAACTCGCGACCTCCGGGTTATGAATCCGACGCTCTAACCAGCTGAGCTACCTCGCCGTATTTTTGAGGGTGCAAATATAAGGTAAATTGATTTTTCACAGCAATATTCCTAACCCTATCTTTTTATATATTGCGACCCAGCAATTCATCCCCCACATGTCAGACAAGGTTAAATATCAGCTAGAATTCCCGGTTAAGGCCTCCCCAAAGATGTTGTATCAATACTTGACCACGCCTTCAGGCCTATCGGAATGGTTTTCGGACGATGTGAATTTCCGAGGTAAAAAGTACGTTTTCATCTGGGATGACAGCCAAGAAGAAGCCGAGATCATCAGTAAAAAGCCCAATGTTTACATTAAACTACACTGGCTCGCTAACGACGATGATTCTTACTTCGAGTTCCGCATAGAAATCGATGACCTCACTAAGGACGTGTCCCTCATCGTTACCGATTACGCTGAAGAGGATGAAGTGGAGGAAAGCAAAATGCTATGGGAAAGCCAAATCCACACCCTGCTGCACGCCATCGGCTCGTGATGCGGACCCACCGAAGGGATCTGACGCGATCGCTTTTCTGGTTCTTGGTCCCATTCTCGATCTTTTTATTGAGGGCCGGATATTCCCTTTACGTGAGCGATGACCTCAAGGTACTTCACCTGGGATTCCAACGGTTTCATCAGCCGTTTCTAGACACAATTTTTAAGTGGATCACCTTTTTAGGAGATGGTATTTTCGTTGGTGTAGTCGTATTGACTCTGATTCTGTTCGTTCATTTAAGGGCAGGTTTATTTGTGCTTACCGCCAGTGTGCTCGATAGCGTGATCGTTCAGTACTTGAAGCACCGGGTATTTGCGGATCATTATAGGCCAATCCACTATTTCAGGGATCACCCCGATCTCATGACTGTTCCGGGGGTAGAAATGCACGAGAATTTCAGCTTTCCATCAGGGCATACGGCCGCCGCATTTTGCATGTATTTCTCTTTGGCGCTCATAGTGCGTCACCGCGCCGCCTCGTTGGTATTCTGTGTCATTGCACTCGCAGTAGGGTGGAGCCGAATTCAACTCAATCAGCATTTCCTGGAAGACGTATACCTCGGTTCCTTGATCGGTACGGCTGTCGCCGCGATGGTGTTTCCTTTTTTTTATAAGAGGGAGATGAATCCAACAACCAACGCCCTAGATAGGCCTCTCATTCGACTATAATGAAGCAGTCCTTTATACACAGCGTACTCATTTTTCTCGGGGCGTTAATGCTCTTTGTGCCGTTCCTCGGTGAAGTGCATCTTTTCGATTGGGACGAACTGAACTTCGCCGAGGCAGCACGTGAAATGCTGCTGACCCAGAATTACGCCCTGGTTCAAATCAACTTTGAAACCTTTCTTGAAAAACCACCACTGTTCTTCTGGATGCAGGCCATAAGCATGTCCATCTTCGGTGTCAATGAATTCGCAGCCCGTTTCCCAAATGCGATTTGTGGCGCCGTTACCTTGGTCGTTATATATAATATAGGCCGACGATGGTTCGATACTCGACTGGCCTGGTGGTGGGTTTTGACCTACCTCGGAGCCCTGCTTCCGGTACTTTACTTTAAATCGGGGATCATAGACCCCTGGTTCAACCTCTTTATTTTTCTCGGGGTTTACTACGGAATTCGCTTCACCTCGAAGTATCAGGAGCGAAAAAAGCGGGTGGTCATAATGAGTGGATTCTTTTTAGGGTTGGCACTGCTGATCAAAGGCCCTGTCGGATTACTCGTCTTCCTGCTGGCCGGAGCCGTTTACTTCGTCGTTAAACGATTTTACGGCTTTCCAAGGCTCCCACATATCCTGCTGTTCCTTGCCGTATTCTTCCTAACGGGCGAATCTTGGTTTTTGTATCACGCCGCTACCGGAACTCCCGAAGTCGTCGCCGAGTTCATTCGCGTACAATCGAATCTGTTCAGTTCCGACGTGGCCGGTCAAGCACAACCGTTTTGGTACCATTTCGTAGTAATCCTAATTGGCTGCTTCCCGATCAGCCTCTTTGCAATGCCCGCGGTTCCCAGAATGAGGTTGCAAACGTACGAGCGCGATCATTTCCACCTCTGGATGAAGATTCTGTTCTGGGTAGTCCTCATACTTTTCTCGATCGTCAAAACCAAGATCGTCCATTACAGCTCCATGGCGTACTTCCCGCTAACTTTCTTAGCCGCATTGACACTCTACCGCTTCGAAACGCGAAACCGCAGGCTACACATTGGGCTGACTGTCCTCGGTATTTTGATCGCAATACTCCTAGGAGCAACGTACAGTGCTCTACCTTGGATCAATGTGTGGGGAGCCCGGGTCAATTGGTCCGAGATCGATGCATTCACCGCCGCTCAATTCACACAGGAGGTGTCGTGGTCGGTCCTAACGCGGTGGGCGGGCCCCGTTTTCGTATTGCTCTCGATTGTTTTTTTACTCGGCCTATCGGCCGGAAAGGTTTCTTGGGTGCGCTATCAGCTCCTCGTCGGGCTGTTGATGTCCCTTACCTTGATCATCCACATCACGCCGCAGGCGGAAATATACCTTCAACGTTCGGCCATAGACTTCTACAAAAGGGCAGGGGCCGAAGGGGCCTATATTCACCCGATCGGAATGAAATCGTACGGCTACCTCTTTTACAGCGAAAAGTCCGGACCGCTTCCTAAACCGGACGATATGCGCGACGGGAAATGGCTGTTGACCGGGGACATTGACAAACCGGCCTACTTCGTTGGTCGAAATACGCGAAAAGAAAAGACCCTGAAGGAATTCCCCCAATTACAAGTGGTCGATGAAAAAGGCGGATATGTTCTCTACTACAGACCGATCGATCAGGGTTTGGGCGGATCGTAGAGTTTGCTCTTCATGATTCCCCACTTACACAGGCGGTGGATGACCGAAACGCGGAGAACTCCGAGCCCGTACACAGAACTGTCCTTGAGGTTGATCGAAGAAGCGTCGTCGAAATACTTGGTAGGACAAGTAACCTCGGCAATATCGTAACCCGCGTAGAAGATCTGCGACAACATCTGATTGTCGAATACGAAATTATCGGAATTCACATTGTAGTTGATCGACTCGAGAACCTCTTTCGAAAAAGCGCGATACCCCGTGTGGTATTCCGAAAGCTTTTTGCTCAATAGAATATTCTGTGCCAAGGTCAAGATCCGGTTCGCCACGTATTTATACCAAGGCATGCCACCTTTTAAAGCTCCTTTGCCCAGGATCCGCGAACCCAATACTACGTGGTATAGTCCATTGGCGATCAAGTAGCTCATACTGGCTACCAGTTTTGGAGTATATTGGTAGTCGGGGTGTACCATGACGACAATATCAACGCCTAGCTCAATAGCCTTGTTGTAGCAAGTCTTTTGATTTCCACCGTAGCCCTTGTTTTGCTCGTGTCGGATCAGGTGTTTGATGCCGAGTTGTTTTCCGACCTCGATGGTGTTGTCGGGGCTGTGGTCATCAACGAGAATTACATCGTCGACCAAGTCCATAGGGAGCTCGTTGTAGGTTTGTTCCAGGGTTTTTGCTGCGTTGTAAGCAGGCAGTACGACGATGAGTTTCTTTCCGTTGACCATGGGGATTCCCTTTTTATTGGGCGACGGCAAAAGTAATAAATATGGCTGTAAAGCGGCTAAACCGTCATTGCGGCGATATTTTTTTAGCTTAGGAAGCTGTTTGGAACGTGAAGATAAAATGAAGAGTATGCACTTTAGAGCGGGCTGGCTTATCCTGCTCGTTTTTTTTGGTCTTGCGGCGAATGCCCAACGCATTCGTGGAACCGTCACCGATCTAGAATCAGGTGAACCCGTTTTTGGAGCCGGAGTCGTCATTGAAGGCACGCAGATCGGAACGACTACTGATTTCGACGGAAACTTCGAGTTGAACCCCATGGGACAAAGCTTTCCGCTGAATATTCAAATAAGCTACATAGGATACGAACAAGAAGAGATAGAAGTGAAGAACGCCAGCTTCTTCGTTCGCGCCAAATTGAAACCAATGAGCTTTAACCTCAACGATGTAACGGTCGTAGAATCGCGGATCACCAAAAAACAGAAAGAAGCCGCTCTGACCGTAGAGTCGCTCGATGTTATCGCCATTAAAGAGGCGGCCTCTGGATCCTTTTACGAATCCTTGGGCAACTTAAAAGGTGTAGACATGACTTCGGCCAGCTTGGCATTCAAGATCATCAACACCCGCGGTTTCAACAGCACCTCTCCGGTTCGCTCTTTGCAGATCATTGACGAGGTGGACAACCAAGCACCGGGATTGAACTTTAGCCTTGGAAACTTCCTCGGAGCCAGTGATCTCGACGTTGCTCGAGTGAACATTATCGCAGGTGCTAGTTCTGCTTTTTATGGCCCTGGGGCATTCAACGGTGTCATCCAAATGGAAACTAAAGATCCCTGGCGTTACGAAGGAATAAGTGCATCGCTTAAAGTAGGGGAGCGTTCGTTGACCGAGACAGCTTTTCGTTATGCCAACGTATGGCAAAACAAAAAAGGAGAAGATAAATTCGCGCTCAAACTGAACCTATTCTATTTGTCCGCCTATGACTGGGAAGCAACGAACGACCAACCTATTTACCAATCAGATGCCCCTTTTGGGAATCCGGGAGGGTGGGATCGCGTCAATTTCTATGGCGATGAAGATGTTTCGCGCCGCAGTAATGATTACACCGATGCTCTTAGTTTGCGCGATGTTCCGGGATTAGGTATCATTCACAGAACCGGTTATTCGGAATTGGACCTCGTTGATTACAACACGCGCAACGGAAAATTCGCCGCCAGTCTTCACTACAAGGTCAAGCCGGATGTAGAACTTATCTACGCATTCAATTACGGTACGGGAACAACGGTATACCAAGGAGACAATCGCTACAGCCTGAAGAATATTCAGTTCATGCAGAACCGGTTCGAGATCAAAAAAGAAGGAAAGTGGTTCTTGCGCGCCTTCATGACCAATGAAGATGCGGGTGACACGTATGATGCGGTATTCACGGCCTTTCAAATGCAGGACGTATCAAAGGATATCGACGAGTGGTTGATCGACTACAAGGCTTATTGGAGAAGCGTATACAGTAGCCAAGTAAAAGACCTAGCGGGAGTCGATGGGAATGGGAATACCGTTACCATAGGCGAGGTTCTTAATACTTTTCCGTTCAATGAAGACCTGTATTATTCATTGCTCGAGCAGAATGCAGACGCGATTCAAGATTTCCATGACGCTACGCGGATCTATACAGACAGCACACCGCGCCCGGGAGGCTATGCCTATTTTGAACCCGGTACTGAGCGGTACGATTCACTCTTCAATTGGGTAACTTCCCGCTCATTCCAGGAAGGGGGATCTCGATTCTATGATAAGAGTGCGCTGTATCACATTCACGGGGAGTACAAATTCACACCTACTTTCGGGGATATCGTGGTAGGGGGTAACTTCCGTCAGTACTTGCCCGACAGCAGAGGAACCATTTTTTACGATACGGCCAATATCGTGATCAGAAATTCTGAATATGGGGCCTATGTGGGACTTGAGAAAAGATTGATGGATCAGCGCTTGAAACTCAACGCCACCTTGCGGGTCGATAAAAATCAGAATTTTGACTTTGTCTTTTCGCCTGCGGTATCAGCAGTATTTTCACCGGATGAGAAGAATACCTTGCGCTTAACATTCAGTTCTGCGGTTCGTAACCCTACTCTTCAAGATCAATACCTGTACTACAACGTAGGGCGCGCCATTCTTATCGGAAATCTGGACGGGTACGATTCGCTGATCACCGTGAGCTCGTTCCAAGACTACATCGCCACACTCCAACCCGATCAGATCGAATATTTCGGCGTATATCCGATAAAACCGGAGCAGGTGAAGACCATCGAGTTTGGGTATAGGACAACATTGGGTACAAAGGCCTATGTCGACCTTACCTATTACTACAGTTTGTACGATAACTTTATTGGATTCAATGTCGGGGTTGATGCTGGAATTCCGAATCAAGGAGGTATTCCACCGAGCTCTGTTCAAGTGTATCGTATTGCCGCCAATAGCCGTGATCGAGTATCTACTCAAGGCTTTTCAATTGGGGCCAACTACTACGTGAACGAAAACTACATCCTCAATGGGAACTATTCGTGGAACCGACTTGATCTCCGCGATTCCGACGATCCCATTATTCCGGCGTTCAACACCCCGGAGCATAAGTACAACCTGGGAGTTACTGGACGAGACCTCACTATTTTCGGAGTTAAGAACCTCGGATGGAGCGTGAACTACAAATGGGTCGACAGCTTCTTGTTCGAAGGATCGCCACAGTTCACCGGAATCGTACCATCTTATTCACTTGTGGATGTACAGGCCAATTATGGAATTCCCGATTGGAACCTGCTCTTCAAAGTTGGAGCGTCGAACGTTTTGAACAACGACGTTGTACAGGTATATGGAGGCCCGACCGTGGGTCGATTGATCTACGCTCAGGTCATTTTCGACCTCGACACGAAGAAATAACTGCCTAATTCACTATTTTAGCTCATTCAAGAACCTAACACATTGTTTTTATGAACAAAAAATTATCTCTTTTATTGATCGCGATCGTCGCTGGCGTTACGACTTTCGCTCAATTGCGCTATTACGATCCTGTATTTACTCAGATCAACGTAACACAAGGCGTCACATACGGTACTAACGTAGATGTATTGATCTCCGGTGATTTGGCCGATCCAAACAATGCTGCACAAGTCCAATCGGACCTAGTAGCTTTGAATACGGCAATCGCAACAGGTAGCCCAATTCCAGCTAACTACTACACACCTTACGCTGCAGATCAATCATCAGTAGTAAAGGTGACTGACTTGAAAATGGATATTTACGAGCCCGATCAGTCAGTTGATACGGAAGGTGCTCGGCCAGTCATCATTTTGATTCACACGGGTAACTTTTTGCCACAGATCATCAACAGATCGGCAACCGGAACACGTACTGACAGCTCACTCGTTAATTTAGCAAAACGCTTTGCCGCTCGAGGTTACGTTGCTGTTTCAATGAGCTACCGCGGCGGATGGAATCCACTAGCCTCTACGGTTGAGTCGCGCCGTGCACAACTGCTCAATGCAGTTTACCGCGCTATTCACGATACCAAGCAATGTGTGCGTTTCTTGAAGGCCGATGCAGCAACTACCAATACGTATAAGACCAACCCTAACCGCATCGTACTTTACGGTGAAGGGTCAGGAGGTTACGTATCTCTCGCTTACGCTACAATGGATAAGTTCGCTGAGGTAAGTCTGCCTAAATTCACTTGGGCTACAGGTCCGGCCGCTGGCCAGTCGTACATCGACACCAACACTGTTGGTAATCTCGACGGGCTTGGTGGTGCTTTGAACTTGTACCAGGACAACGGATTCGATTCTGAAATCGCTTTCTGTGCGAATGCTGGTGGAGCATTGGCCGACACTTCGTGGCTCGAAGCCGGAGATGTACCAATGGTTTCTTTCCACGCTCTACGTGATGGTTATGCTCCGTTCGAGAACGGTATCGTTATCGTTCCTACGACCAATGAGGACGTTGTTGAAGTGCAAGGTCCAAACTTGTTCATGAAAAAAGCCAACCAACTCGGAAACAACGATGCGTTCCGCGGATTGAGCTTTTGGGGTGATGCTTATACCGATCGCGCTCGTGCGATCTACGGCGAAACTTATAGCTACTTCTTGCCAGCGCCCAATAACAACATCACCGTTGAGAATTACCTCGAAGGATGCTTCCCCGTAATCATGCCGTTGGCTCCATCACAATTGCAGCAAAATGGCGCTCCATGGCAGTGGTGGGATCTGGACACATTGACTGCAGTTGTAGCTGCCGTAAACGGCCAGTTGGGAACGACCTATGATGCCAACACCATTCACATGATCGGATTGGCATCGAACCCGAACATGAGTCCTGCGCAAGGAAATGCATACCTCGATACCATTCAGGGTTACTTGTTGCCTCGTGTGATGTTGAGCTTGAACTTACCAGGAGCGCAGATCTTCAGCGTGGATGAAGCAGCTGAAATCGCAAACATGATCGACGTATATCCAAACCCAGTTGTGGATCAATTGACCATTGATTTGGCTGAGGCTCCAAAAGGAGTATCGGGCGTTGAAATGATCAACTCTATGGGGCAGATCGTTCGTCGTGCCGATGTTACCGAAACTTCACTTTGCTGGAATTTGGAAGATCTCGATGCCGGGGTGTACTTCCTCAACTTCGATTTCGAAGACGGTTCGCGCGGAACGCGTAAACTGATCGTTCAGTAAGGAACGTCAAGAATTAATTGGAAGGCCCCGGAACGTTGTTTCGGGGCTTTCTTACTTTTACGGCATGAATAAAGCCTTGTTCTTGGATCGCGATGGAGTTATAAACCACGACCCCGGAGACTACACCACATCTTGGGACGAATTCACTTTTTTACCCGGTATCGAGTCGTTTCTCAAAAAGCGACAAGATCAAGGTTACCTGCTCATCTTGATCACCAATCAAGGTGGCGTCGCCAAGGGTCGCTATTCTCTCGAGACGGTTGAGGATATTCACCGCCGAATGAGTGCACATTTCGAAGCCCACGGCGTTCAATTGACGGAGATATATTACAGCCCTTACCACGACGATTACACGCGCTCCTTGTCCAGAAAGCCGGGATCCATTATGGTGGAAAAGGCCTTGGCACGGTTCGAGGTCGATGCATCGGCATCGGTCATGATCGGTGACAAGCAGCGCGACATCGATTGCGCGGCGGCGGCAGGAGTTCCCGGGATCCTCGTCCCGGTGAACTCAAACCTAAATGACGTATTTAGCGATGATCAATTTTAATGGGGCCTTGCGGCCCGATGTGGAAGTACGGTTGTCCCCTTCGAATCGCAGCTTTCGATTCGCCGATGGGGTTTTTGAGACCATTAAATTCGCTCGCGGGAAGATCCTCTTCTGGGAAGACCACTACTTTCGCTTAATGAGCGATATGCGCATTCTGCGCATGAATATCCCCATTAGCTGGTCGCCTGAGCACCTCGAGCAAGAGATACTTACAACGTTAGACGCCAATGCGCTAGAGCAAGGCGCAGCGCGCATACGATTTACTGTATTCCGAAATGGTGGCGGTGGCTACGTTCCCGAAACAAGCGAGGTGAGCTACCTGGTAGAATGTTATCCTTTGGTCGATGATGAGTACATCTTGCCGCAGGCAGGGAAGATCATGCAACTCTTTCAGGACCATGTGAAACCCACCGGACTACTCTCGAATTTAAAATCGGCCAGCGCACAAGTGTATATCCTCGCCGGGATCTTTGCCCGGGAGAACGGATTCGACGATTGCTTTCTGATCAACGAGCACAAGCATTTGGTAGAAGCCGTGAGTAGCAATATTTGGCTAGTCAAGGGAAAAACCATCAAGACTCCCGCGCTGTCCCAAGGCTGTGTGAAAGGTGTTTTGAGGGCGAATTTGCTGAAGTGGTTACCCAAATGGGGCTACGAGGCCGAGGAGACGGAGATCACACCATTTGAGCTTCAGCGGGTCGACGAGGTGTGGCTTACGAATACCATTCGCGGCATTGAGTGGGTGCAACAGTATAGAAAGAAGTCGTACGAAAATAGCGAAGCTCAGGCCGTGGCTCGGCACCTCAACACGGCCCTCACTTAATTGAGCATAGGGTCTTTAGGGGCGTTTGCCCAGATCTTGTAGTCGTCGCCCAAGTGCAACAGCACCTTTTTCCACATGGTTCCTGGGGCATCGTTCAATGGGTCAATGGAACCCGCTTCGAGCACTACCCAGCTTTTTTCTTCGAGTTCGCCCTCCAGTTGACGGGGACTCCAACCACTGTAGCCCATGAAAAAACGAATCTCTTGAGGATTCACCGAACCCGAATGCATCAGAGCCTTTAGCTCGTCGAAATCACCACCCCAATACAAGTCACCAGCGATATGAAGTGATCCGCTGACGCGGCTTCCCAGCGTGTGAACGTAGAAAATGCTGTCGTTCTGCACGGGACCTCCGAAGAATACGGGGAAATCACTTTCGGGCAACTCCGGTACCAGTTCGTGAATGTAAAGATCCATCGGTTTGTTGAGAACAAAACCAACAAATCCTTCTTCGTTGTACTCGGTCAGCAGAACCACGGTTCTGTTGAAACTCTGATCGAGCAACATGGGTTCCGCAATGAGATACCGGCCTTGTCGGGCCTTCTTTATGGGCGTATGACGGTTCATCATAAACGAATGTAGCGGGACGGGGTAAACATTCCAAAGCACACATCGTATATTTGTTAACAGGATAATAACGATAAATCAGATACTATGGGTACGTTGGCCGATATGCGGGAAGAATATACTAGAGGAAGCCTCCATAAGTCGGATCTTGAATCGGAACCATTGGCTCAATTCGAAAAATGGTTCGAACAGATCACGAGCATGAACGTGTTCGATGCAAATGCCTTTACCTTGAGTACCATTAACGATCGCGCCTTTCCAACAGCCCGGGTAGTATTGCTCAAGGGAATAGAAGAGGGCAAGTTCGTTTTCTACACGAACTACAATAGCGAAAAGGGCGCAGAATTGGCGCGTCATCCCAAAGTAGCCATGACTTTTTTCTGGCGCCAGCTCGAGCGTCAGGTTCGTATTTTGGGAACGGTAGAACGCGTGAAGCCCGAGACTTCGGATGAATACTTCAAATCGCGCCCTTACGGAAGCCGGCTCGGAGCATTGGCCTCACCTCAAAGCAATATCATTCAGAGTCGCGACTGGCTTGAAGACCGATGGAAGCAGTTGCAAAGAGAGTATCCGGATGGATCCGCAATCGAGCGCCCGGCCCACTGGGGAGGATATGCCATAACTCCGGTAGAATTCGAATTCTGGCAGGGGCGTGGGAGCCGGCTGCACGACCGCTTCCGCTATCGGCCCGAAGGGGCCGGATGGGCGGTTGAGCGTTTAGCGCCGTGATATTCGCAAAACGTCACTTCCAAGCATAAAAAAACCCCGCTGCTGCGGGGTTTTTCATTCAGTCAGCGAATTTCTTAGTTCACTTTGCTGTTCAAGTCAGCACCAGCTTTGAACTTCACTACGTTTTTAGCTGGGATTTTGATGGTAGCTCCCGTTTGTGGGTTGCGACCTTCGCGAGCGTTGCGCTTTGATACTGAGAAAGAACCGAATCCTACCAATGAGATACGCCCGCCTTTTTTAAGGGCAGCAGATACATTGTCAGTGAAAGAGTCCAATGCTTTTTTAGCAGCGGCTTTTGAGATTCCGGCGTCTTCCGCCATAGCATCGATCAAGTCAGCTTTGTTCATAACAAATCGAAATTAAAGGTTAAACATTATTGTTTTTGGTTCCAATGCCTTACAAAGTTAGACTTGTAGCGGGTTTACGCAAGATTTGCCCCTACAATCCCCCTATTTTGTTGATAATTGCGGCAAATTGTTAATAAACACGCTCTAATCGTAGTGCTGGTGCGGGTTTCAGGCGAATTTAAGCGACTTTTCACCTCCCAAACCATTGATAAAATCACGCGCGGCCATCCTTTTTTTGCCCGCCGGCTGCAATTCCAGAACCTCCAAAAGGCCTTCACCGCAACCTACATACAGGGATTTTCCTTCCACATATGCCTCCCCAATAGGTTTACTGCCTACGGCAGGATGGGTTCGATACACCTTTACCTTAACTCTTTCCTCGCCATTGATCATTTCGGTCCAAGCTCCGGGGATAGGAGATAATCCGCGAACCAGGTTGTGTATTTCCCGGGATGAAGCCGACCAATCCAAGTGCCCGGTTTCTGTATTTAACTTAGGTGCAGGCCTGAGTTCCGCAGAAGCTTTCTGGGGCTTCGGCTCTAGTGTTCCTTTTTCTAATCCATCCAAAGTCTCCAAAGCTAACTTGGCGCCGCGCTCCATTAGGCGATCGTACAGGTCTTCCAGAAGGTCGTCTTCCGAAATGGGTTCTTCTGATTGTAACAGAATGTTTCCCGTATCGATTTCTTCGTCCAAAAGGAACGTGGTAACCCCGATCTTTTCTTCTCCATTGATCAAAGCCCAATTAATGGGTGCTGCTCCACGGTACTGGGGTAAAAGCGACGCGTGAACATTAAACGTTCCTTTTGACGGTAAACTCCAGACGATCTTGGGTAACATCCGAAACGCCACTACCACTATAGCCTCTGGCGCCCATTCCCGAAGTTGATCAACGAACGACTCATCCCGAAGTTTTTCGGGTTGTGCAAGAGGGATACCTTTATTAACCGCGTATTCTTTCACCGCGGAAGATCGAAGCTTCCGACCTCTTCCAGCTGGTCGGTCCGGAGCGGTAACAACCCCTACAACCTCGTGTTTGCTACTATATATGGTCTCCAAAGTTGCCACGGCGAACTCCGGGGTGCCCATGAATACTATTCTCAAAGTTCTTAGTTCTTAGTTTTGAGTTCTTAGTTCGAGGAGCCAGTTTTCAGTACCACCAGTTCCGGGCCTTCCCAGCGAACCATTCCGGATTCCACTTGTACTCGAAGCCACTGACTTATTTCTTCGTCCATTCCTGGGAACTCGGCCATTACATCATTCCATTCCCGTGTAGCAGCCTTTAAATAATCCAAGAGTACTGTTTCGTCCAGATCCTCCGATTTCAGACAAAGGTCGCATTTTCCGCAAGGTTCGGTTTCTTTTTCCCCGAAGTAGGAGAGAAGGAGTTGATTTCTACATCCTTCTTGGCTTTCTAGATAATCGATCATTGATCCAATGCGTTCTTCCTTCCGCTTTCTCAGTTCCGAAAGCGCCTTTCGATTCCAAGGCAAATGTCGGGTGTCTTGCCGTGGGATCATCATCCAAAGACGGTCTGCTTCGGGTCGCCCCTTGTATTCCCATCGCTGCTCCTTGTTGCCTATCTCGAGCTCTTTGCGGATGGCAGCCGTGCTTACACCGAGCCGAGCGGCCATGCGATTCTCGTCGATATGCGACCCCTCTTCGGTGATTCCCGGATGACTCCTAAGCAGTAGTTGAATGAGACGGTCGACCGGGCTATTCTTCAACCTGGTTTCATAAAGGGATCGGTGATCAACGGTGATCCGCAAAAAGGATCGCTCCTTGTATCCATCACTCAAATGCCAGAACCCGTCTTTCTCAAGCAGGTCTATGGTCTGATATACCCCGTACAAATCGAAGTCGTAGTGTTTCGAGAACTCTTTTAAGTCAATATCGTAGCTCTGGTCTGCACCGCTGCCAATGGGCAAGTGCAAGTAGTTCATCAGCGCTTCGTAATGCCGATGCACCTCTCTTTCGGTCACCAACCGCTCTACATATCGCTCGTGAAGCTCTTGGCCGTCACGTTGGTCGTACAAGACATACGATACGGCTTCATTGCCATCACGTCCTGCTCGACCGGCTTCTTGAAAGTAGCTTTCGATACAGTCCGCAGGCTCCCAGTGTAGCACCCAACGAACGTCGGGTTTATCGATGCCCATTCCAAAGGCATTCGTTGCCACGATCACACGCGTATCGTTTCGCGTCCATGAATCTTGCCTCGATTGCTTCTCCATTGCGTCCAGTCCTGCATGGTAGTACGTTGCAGGAATTCCGCGACGTTGTAGGAATGAAGCGATTTCCTGCGTTTTTCTTCGATTGCGGACATAGATGACTCCGGCGCCCGAATGTTTTTTCAAGAGAGCCGTGACAGCTCCGTATTTATCTCTGGTAGGCCAAACCCTATATGCGAGGTTTGGACGTCCGAAACTCTTGCGTATGACGTGGGGTGATTTGAAATCGAGCTGTTCTTGAATATCGTCAACGACTTCTGGTGTCGCGGATGCCGTAAGGGCCAAAACGGGTATGTTGGGTAGAGCATCGCGCACTTCACGGATCAATCGATACGACGGCCTGAAATCATACCCCCATTCACTAATACAATGCGCTTCGTCTACGGCGATCATAGTGATCTTCATTTGAGGCAAGCGCATTCTGACTATTTCGGTCCGAAGCCGCTCGGGAGACAGGTATAAAAAAGGTACGGCGCCCGACATGCAATTTTCGAGAGCAATATCGACCTGTCTTGCATCGAGCTCCGAGGTGAGTGCCACAGCGCGGATGCCTCGGTCATTCAAATTTTTCACCTGATCATTCATCAGTGCAATGAGTGGACTGATGACCAGGGTCATTCCGCTCCTCGTAAGGGTCGGCACTTGAAAGCAAAGTGATTTTCCCCCGCCCGTAGGCATAAGGGCAAGGGTGTCGCGACCGCTTAGAACGGATTCGATAATAGCGCCTTGTGGCTCCCGGAAATTTGGATAACCCCAATACTCTTGGAGGACTTCCTGCGGTGACTTTTGATTACTCGGCATGACTCAGCGAACATAAGAAATCCTGGGGCAAAACTATTTGTGCACGGCACAAGTAGATTCGCTTACAGCGTGTATATCTTGCCTTGGCAAGGAAAATTCTGGCTTTGCCGGAGGAAAAAAGTATTTTTCCAAGAGATGCGTGCGGCGATACGCTGGTGCTTAGGTCTTAGTGTTGAGCTCTTAGTTTGCTCTAGGTTCTGGACTTTCAACACGCTATTCTTAAAACTCCGTTAAGCATTGAGAATTTCATCAATACTTGATCCCCAGACTCTTATAAATGAACGCGATCAACCAAGCAGGCCCTATTAACAAGAACTGCACTTCCTTGAAAAAGCTGGGTTTGGCACCTTCGATCTTATGGCCGATGAATTGCCCGATCCAAGCCAATACGAATACGATCAACGATACTTGCCAAACCGCCATTTCGACGTTAAGATTGAGCCACTTGATCACGTACAGGCAAAAAGACGAAAACGCAGCAACCCCCAAAAACATAGCGGTACTGAGGCGAAGGTAAAAAATGAGCCCGACCAGCACGAGGGCAGTACCCCAATGAACATAGGGTTGAAACGGCTCCGCCACGAGCGATGTTAATCGTGCCGAAGGCAATCCGGAAAGCAACCCCAAGATACTCCAGAAAATCAGAGGAACACAAATCCAATGAATCAGTTTGTTGGTCGAATTTTGATGGCTCATACTGTATTCGTCGAGCCATTGTTGCATGCTTCTCATGGTGCGATGTATTGGTTATTCTTCCTTTCGGAAGGAAGCGTGAGTCGGTTCACGGCTATAGCCGTTAAGGTGGCGGTCAACGCGCTCACGAAGGCGACCAGTATGAATGGGTGTACCGAGCCGAGTCCGAGGACTTCTGCTAAAAGGTCGCTGAGTAGATCGTTCGGTGGGAATATCAGGAACATTCCGACGAGTGCCAAAGCGGAGGCGCCGAAATAGTGGGAAAAATGTAATCGCCGCCGAGGTAATAATCCGGCCAAGGCCGAAAAGGTGAAAAGCAGGGCGGTACCTTCCAGTCCGAATGCGAATCCGAAGAAGATGAGCGAAAGTAAAAAGGATACGACTGGATTATTCATATTACTGGAAATCAATTTTTTGTGCCCATTTTTTTTCTTGAGGTGCCCTGATGGGTTCCACCTTGAAATAGCGGCCGTTATACCAATCATCGACTTGGTCGCTGTAGTGTGGATGCTCCGGTCGGCCAACTTGACCACCCGCGATCGCGAAATCCGCTTTAGGGCCATTGGGAGTTAGTTCAATGACGGTTCTCATGGCCGGACCGTGAGTTCCCGGTTCATGGGTCGATACGTTGACGGTTCTACTACTACCTTTTCCGGCTAATGTGTCGTAATTAAATGCCGGTATTCGCGCAATGTGCCTCAAGGTGATCTTGTGATAATCGCCCCAACGCCAATCATTAGGTTCCTTGGAGTTGAATCGATCGATCATATCGAGCAATACTTTTTGCCAAAGTGCCTTGGCGATAGGGGCCATGTAAATAGGTCCATCAACACCTGGGATCGTGTCGCTCTGACTGATCATAACGAAGAGGTTCTCGGACCGAGGTCTGAAATCGAAATCTCCAACCAGAATCCGGCTTATGGTATCATGCAATGCCCACTTGTAGTGGTTGTAGGCCGTAGCGGCTTGACTCTTCTCGTCTGTTTTGCCGTCCCAGTTTCGCAGTACTTTCATCATGTCGTTCGGGGCGTATTTATGAATGTGCTCCTTTAGAAGAGCCCATTCGCCATCGATGACATCGTATTGCATTTCCATAAGGTAGCTGCGATCGATCTTTTCGCGAGCTTCCATCATTTCGCCAATTCGCCTTCCTCTTGCCGTCGGTGTAAACAGAGTATTCAAATAGGGGGTGAGGGAATCCGCTACTTGGTGTTGATTGGCACTGTGATTCCAGCCTTTTTCGGGATTAAGAACATACAGTGTTCGTCCCATGTGACGAAACTCTTGTCGGTCCGATTTCCTCTGAGCTTCAATAATACCTCGAGTTGGCGTTGTATGGAAAGCTCCATAGCCGGAAGTAACCATGCCAATATCACCGTTTTTATCGGCCAAAACGAAGTTTTGAGGCGGGTGACTAAAGTCCTGAAGGGCTTCATAGGCCTCGTTGATGTTCTTGGCTGAAATGAGACCGCGAAGTGCGCGCATCTCGTTCATGTTGAAGTCACTGGCTACCCAGTTGGTAGCCAAGAACTCGCCCTCGATGGTGTCGGTCGGGCCAAAATACGTGTCGTAGTAAGTTACCTCGAGATCATTTTCACCTTTTACGGGAATCGTGACCGTACGAGGTTCGAGGGGCTCCCATTCGCCATCGAGCTTGTACTCGCCTTTGTCATTGGTTTCGAGGTGATAAAAGTCCGTGAGATCCCATGTAGCGCTGGTCATGCCCCAAGCTACGTCTTTAGTGAATCCGGAAACGATAAAGGGCCCCCCCGGTACGCTCAATCCGTGCACGACCCGATCTCCAATGACTTGGTGAACTTCATACCACGTACCCGGAAGATCTAATGCCAAGTGCGTGTCATTGCAGAGGAATGCATTTCCTGTTGTAGACTTTTCCGCTGAAATTGCCCAGTTGTTACTCCCGAGATCTTTGGTGATATTATCCGTGACCTGGGCATTGGGGAAGTCGCTTGTTGGGAGGTATACCAGAGGTTTGGCTCCGGCATTTGCTCCGAGATCTGCAGAGTGGCTTGTTAAAGATTCATCCGACGCTAAAGCTAATCTTCCCGAGATCTCGGGATAAATTGGGTAGTTATACTCAGATGCCCAAGGGTAATAGATATCAATAAGACTATCGGGCAGATGGTTTTTCAAAGCACTGAATTTGAGGTCATCTTCTCGGTAATCGAGCACCTTGTCCATATACCGTACGAGCATAATCGGGGTGTGGGGCTCCATCGCCTTCGGCTCGAATCCAAGTAATTGGTATTCCACCGGACGTTGAGAAGGCTTCAGGGTCTCGAGGTAATCGTTGAACCCTTGTGCATAAGCTTCGAATTGGAGCTTCATGTTTGGATCGGTCTCGGCCAAAGATTCAAACTGTGCTTTTGCCTTAGCTTCAAAATCAAACTTGAGCCACCATCGATCACTCGGAATTGCGGCAGGTCCTGCAACTTCGGCCAGGCGACCGCGAACCGTGCGGCGCAACATTTCTACTTGAAAGAGGCGGTCCTTGGCATGGGTGAACCCCATTCCATAGGCCATGGCAAACTCATTGAGTGCAAAAACGTGTGCCACTCCGCGTTCATCGTACCGCAAATAGAGGTTTGGATAGGGCGAGTCTGAAATGGCGATATCCTCATCTGAATGCTCAATTTGTAGGGGAGACGAAGGATACAGCAAGAATTGCTGAAGTGGCGGTAATCCGCTCCACGGGAAGTTCAATACTCCGATCCAGAGGATCAATACAATGAACCAAGACCATCTGCGCATAAATCTATCATTAAGGGTTTGCCAGCGCTCCCGGGGCGTACCACTGATTCAGATCGACCGTCCAGTCGTAATCCTTGTAGTTCCAGTTTTTGGTTTCGGAAGCTTCTAGGCCACCGAATTTCTGCAAAATTTTCGTGATTCCCTTAGGTCCGCCGAAATCGGCCCTGAACCAAAGGAAGAGTTTGGGCACTTCAAGCGACGATCCGCTTTGATCGATTTCTCTCTTGAGGTAGTTAAAGGTGGCCATATTCAATTGAGCGTGGAGTCGATCGCTCCGGTAGAAAGCAACGGGCGGACAACTAGCAGCGTCGCAGTTGAGAGCAAAGTGGATACGCCAATCGAGCCGCTCTACAGAAAAATCTTTTGTCACTGGGGTATGGTTGATCTTGTTGAGGTATCCTAGAGTGTACAATCCCTTGTTCTTGCGGAGGATGCCGTGCTCGATGTCGTTGAAGCTCATGGTGTACCCGGCGACGATCTTGTTGCGGCTTTTGAAGAAAGCGGCGCGGTCGGTGTAAAGCGATGTATCGGATCGAAGTTCAATTTGAGCGAAGGCGTTATACACGTTGATCCAAAATGCCAGGCGTTCCGCATCGGTATTGAGCTGTGTTCGGAGGTCTTGAGGGTTGAGTTCGGCGAGTTCTTTTGAAAGGGCAGAGGTGTTCATCTGGCCGTAGGCCGACATTAGAATTTCCTGGCTGAGAAGTTCCGCTTTAGAAAGACTTTCTGAGTTCGAGGGAGTTAGCTCGACCGTACGATCGCTGCCACAGCTCGTGAGAATGAGTAAGGAAGGAAGTAGGAGGAGGGCGATCTTTCGGAGCATGCGGGCGTTTAGTATATTAGAACTATGAAGAACGCGGAATTCTATAAATCACTGCGCGAGAAGCTGAATGAGCAAACAGAGTGGCCGACAGTGTATCTATTCAAATTTATCATACCTGCGGATAATCAGAAAATGGCACAAGTGAATGAACTGTTCGATGGGTCGGCGCAAATAACGACGCGGGCATCGAATAAAGGTAATTATTTGAGCATCAGCGCCAAGGAGGTGATGATGAATGCGGAGTCCATAATCATCAAGTACAAAAAGGCGGCGGAGATCGAGGGAATCATATCCTTGTAGTCCGAGGACTACAGAATGTTCACGCTATGCGCGAAGATATTCGCTCAAGGAGCGAGTACATTCTGCTTCGCAAAGGAAAGGATTGCATTATGAGTTTTTAGTTTGCTTTACGCTCTAGGCTCTATGCTTTAGACTTTAAACTAACGGCCCACTGCCCAAAAGAAAAAGCCCGCATTTCTGCAGGCTTTGTTCGTTGCAATATATCTTTCGTTTTTACGGATTAACTGCTTTAGCGACGTCTTTAGGCACTCCATCCTTGTGAACCACGAAGCTCAAGGTTTTTAAGGCGTACGTATTCTTCGCTGAAGTACAGGTAGCCGTCGAATCCGTACTTAGTACCCCAAGAGTTCTTAACGATGTAGAACTTGTTTCCTTCTTGATCCGCAGCGATACCAGTGATCTGCATACCGTGGTCATCGGTGGTTTGGTAGTTGTCGTACTCGAGCTGGCGGATCTCCGGAGTTACCTCAAGCTGTGGGTGAGGCCCGTTGAAGATGTCGGCTTTTTCCTCGTCGCTAAGGTCTTTCCAGTCGCGATCCGGGATAACGGCAACTCCATTTTTAACACTGAATCCTTTTTCAGAAACATCGGCTGTCCAGCTGATGGTGAAACCTTCGTTGATGGCATTATCGATCGTGGCCATCATTTCGTCGAGTTCTACGTTGTAGACTGGAGCCCAAAGCCAGTTGTCCGGAACCTGGATCATCACTTCTTCGTGCATCGGGTGATGCAAGAACGATGTGAACTGCACGTAGTCGTCGGGATCGATCCCGATGACTTCATCGGTAAAACTGTGCGGCGTGTAGGTTTTTCCGTTCCACTCGAATTCTTCGGGGTCAGTGCCCAAGTACGCGTCTAAAGTAGCGTCAAAGCTTTTGCGCCACACCGGACTCAATCGACGTTTTTGTTCTTGATCACGGCGTCGACGATCCCTTTTAATGCGGTTTCCATTTCACTGTGCTTGTTGCGGTCGAATCCGATCTCCAGGCCTTCGTAATTCGTTTGCGGAACGGCTCTGTAGTATTTGATCACATGCAAGGCGTCGAGTAATGCACCACCCTGGCCAAAGTTCAAATGGCCGTGCAAACGCACGTACTTATCGGCCTTGTTCTCATAGGTCTTGCGAACCGTATACATTTCGGCGATATCGACGGGCTCTTTTCCCATGCGGATCATTTCTGACTCGATGAACGAAGTGGTGCAGTAGCTCCAGCAAGTACCTGAGCTTCCTTGATCCTTGATCTCCGTGGCATCGAGATTTACAACAGTTTCGAACACATAGCCTTCTTCACCGCCATTGTCCTTCACCTTGTTGATGAGTTCATCCTGCGCCTGCACGGTTGCGAATCCGCCCGCAAGGGCGAGGAGAAATAACGTTTTCTTCATTTTAAGTACTGATTCTGTTTAAGTGGCCGAAAGTTACGAAATGAAGCGAAATTCCCCCTCAACGACATGCTATCAAGCGTTTCCTATGAGTTCCCCTTCATTGCGAAAGACCAATTCGCCTTTTTCTTCGTCAATGAGGATGCTGCTGTCCGAAGTTACCGTTCCCTTGAGTATTTCATGGGAAAGCTGGTTCAGGATATCGCGCTGCAGAACCCGCTTTACCGGTCGGGCACCGAACTGAGGGTCAAAGCCTCTCGCGGCGATCAGCTTGACGGCATCGTCCGTTGCGTCGATGGTGACGTCGTTGGCTTTAAGGCGCTTTTGAACGTCTTTGATTTGGATGCGTACGATGCTTTCGATATCCTTTTGACTGAGCGGTGTAAAGACCACCGTTTCGTCGATACGGTTCAGGAATTCGGGACGTATACTTTTGCGGAGTAGTTCGAGCACTTGAGTTCGCGTTTTCTCGAGCACCTCGTACTGATTTCCCGCATTCATGCCTTCGTAATTCTCTTGTATGATACTCGAACCCAAATTGGAGGTCATAATGATGATCGCGTTCTTGAAGTCCGCTACGCGCCCCTTATTGTCGGTCAAGCGTCCGTCGTCCAATACCTGAAGCAGGATATTGAATGTATCTGGGTGAGCTTTCTCTATCTCGTCGAGCAATATCACGCTGTAGGGCTTACGGCGCACGGCCTCAGTGAGTTGCCCGCCCTCGTCGTAACCTACGTAACCCGGAGGTGCTCCGATGAGCCTACTCACGCTGTGGCGCTCTTGATATTCGCTCATATCGAGTCGCGTCATGGCGTTTTCGTTGTCGAACAGATATTCGGCCAGCGCTCGGGCGAGCTCTGTTTTACCGACACCCGTAGTTCCCAGGAACAGGAACGATCCTATGGGTTTACGAGCATCCTGCAATCCGGCTCTATTGCGCCTTACGGCGTCGGCCACGACTTGAATGGCCTCGTGTTGACCAACGACGCGTTCGTGAAGCTCATCTTCGAGATTCAAGAGCTTTTCGCGCTCACTTTGCAACATTTTCCGGACCGGGATACCGGTCCAACGACTTACCACGTCCGCGATATCCTCGCTGTCCACTTCCTCCTTGATCAGGCTCTTGCCGGTTTGCATTTCGCCTAACTGCGTTTCGAATTGCTTCAATCGCTCCTCAGCTTCTTTGACCTTGCCGTACCTGATCTCGGCGACCTTCCCGAAATCGCCAGACCGCTCTGCGCGATCCGCCTCTAGCTTCAACCGTTCGAGGTCTTCCTTGGCCAGCTGAATTCCCTCAACGACCTCTTTCTCTTGCTCCCATTGAGCGTTCAAACCAGCGCGCTCTTCTTTTAAGTTGGCTAATTCCTCTCCCAGAAAAGCTAGCTTCTTTTCGTCCTTTTCACGTTTAATGGCTTCGATCTCGATCTCGATCTGCATGATCTTTCGGTCGAGAACATCGATCTCTTCGGGTTTCGAGTTGATCTCCATGCGCAACTTCGAAGCGGCCTCGTCGATAAGGTCAATGGCCTTGTCGGGTAAGAATCGATCCGTAATATAACGCTGGCTCAACTCCACGGCCGAAATGATCGCCGCATCCTGAATACGAACCTTGTGGTGTGTCTCGTATTTCTCCTTGATCCCGCGCAAGATAGAAATCGCCGAATCGGTGTCCGGCTCATTGACCATGACCTTTTGGAAACGGCGTTCCAGGGCTTTGTCTTTCTCAAAGTACTTTTGGTACTCATTTAGGGTTGTAGCGCCTACGGCGCGAAGCTCTCCTCGGGCAAGCGCCGGTTTCAGTATGTTCGCGGCGTCCATAGCTCCTTCGCCGCCTCCGGCACCTACCAAGGTGTGGATCTCATCAATGAAAAGCAATATGTCTCCGTCGCTTTCGGTCACTTCTTTGACCACGCTTTTCAAACGTTCCTCGAATTCCCCCTTGTATTTAGCCCCGGCGACCAAAGCTCCCATGTCAAGCGAGAAGAGTTGTTTGTTTTTCAAATTCTCCGGCACATCGCCATTGACGATCCGGTGAGCCATTCCCTCGGCAATGGCCGTTTTACCGACTCCCGGCTCCCCAATGAGGATTGGGTTGTTCTTGGTTCGGCGCGATAATATCTGCAGCACACGACGAATTTCTTCATCGCGGCCAATCACGGGATCCAGCTTGCCGTCCTTGGCGAGCTGATTCAAGTTCTTGGCGTATTTATTCAACGCATTATAGATATCTTCCGCACTTTGCGAAGTTGCCGTTGAACCCTTCCGCAAGTCCTTTATGGCTGCTTTAAGTCCTTTTTCATCTACTCCGGCATCCTTGAGCATTTGGGCTACTTGATCCTTAGTTGCCAGTATGCCTAAGAGCAAGTGCTCCAAGGTCACGTATTCGTCCCCGAAATCTTTGGGGTAGTTCGATGCCTTGGTTAGCACTTCCTGTGCGTTGCGCGATAGTTGAATTTGTCCGCCCTCGACCACTGCAAGCGATTGCAGAATTCGATCCGCAGCTTGTTCAACTGATGCCACGGATACATTGAGTTTCTTCAGTAAAAAGGGTACTACATGCTCGTCTGCGGCCATCATGCCCTTGAACAAGTGTACCACTTCGATACTCGGATGACTTTCGGCGGTGGCCAATTGTTGGGCTTTTCCGATCGCTTCTTGAGCTTTTATGGTGAATTGATTGAGGTTCATCTCTGAATTATTTTAAGTGGGTGATTATCGATGTCCGATGCGCGTACATCAAAATAGGAACCACGATTCTCGGGCGGAAAACCCGGCAGAAAAAATCATGGAAAAATGCCTTTATGGCTTAAAAACAGAGATTTAGCTGACTAAATGACCTTTTTGATCAGTCGAAGCTTGTGGGTGTGAGTTCGCACTTCCGCGTTGAAGATCCCTTGTTGATTGAGTCTATCGACACGAACTTGGCCGCTGGCGTGAATAATGCGGTTCTCTTCTAGAATAATACCCACATGAGTAATTACACCTTCGGCATTGTCAAAAAAAGCGAGATCGCCTGGTTCGGTTTCTTCGATGAAGCTCAACACTTCTCCCTGGGTCGCTTGCTGACTGGCATCGCGATACAGTCGAAAGCCATTCATCTTGTACACCAATTGGGTAAATCCCGAACAGTCGATGCCAAACGGACTTCTTCCGCCCCACAAATACGGCGCACGGAGATACATGAACGCATTTTCTACCAACTGTTCTTTTGGGGAATCGGTGGAACTTATTGCGCCTTCGTATCGGTATCGCTCACCTGCCAAGGTCAGTCTGCCGTCTTGGTAATCGGGCAGAGTGGACCCCATAACGATAGGCATCATGCGGTTCGATTCTTCATGGATGACGACATCCACGAGGTCCGTGGTTACGATATTCGGGTGTTCGTTGAGTTGGCTGTACTCTTCCTCGGAAATGTCGCGAGATTGCTTGGCGTCGATCCAGCCTTCGTAACGATCGAAAGCGGTTTCAATGCGGACCCACTTCTTGGTCTCGCGTAAAATACGGTAGGTTTCACCGAAAAGGAGCTGCGTAACTTGCTCGCTCGTGTCGGAGGCCTCCCGTCGGACGGGAACGATGCTCAATGGACAAATTCCGTACTTCATTTTCAGCACCGCTAAGTACGGCAAAATTTTGAAGACCTTTTCCTGTATCTTAGCGTTAACTACTGGTATGAACTACTCGCGTATCATTATTGTCGCTTCGGTTTTGAGCTTGCTCGTCGCATGCACTAAAACGCAAGAAAAAGCCCCTGAGATTCTCAAGCTCGACGATCTCTATCTCGATATTACCCTCGAGTGGAGTATCACCACGCCCAATTACGTGTACCTTGTCGTTGCCGAAGAGGAGTGGGGTGATTTCGCACCGGTCGAGCTGAACGATATCGATATTTACTACAATGGGGAGTATCAAGATTCACCCTTTATTTACGAATGCGATTGCCCATCAAAAAGCAAGTTCGCCTACCGATTCAATTTTGATCCGACCGATACGGCTCGTATTGACCTCGTTCAAGATCAAGATACCTTGACCCAGATCTTTCCGGTTCAGAACTGGGAACCCATCGACTTCAGGGACGATCTGGATAGCCTTTACATGTTGGCCGATTTCCGCTTGAGTTGGTCGGGGAAAGGGGTTCAGATCGCCGATGATTCAGTTCGTGTGTTAATGACAACCCCGAGTCCGGATACTACAGATATACAGATGATTACGGAGCTTTATCGAAAGCATTGGTATAGCCAAAACGAAATAACCCGCCACTGGGGTGACGGGTATCTTTCGCTTTTTCAAATCAATCGGTTTACATCCATTCCGATGCCGGAACCGACATCAAAAGGAGGTAAGGCGCGGATGGTGTTCGAATCGCGCCGAATCGTTAAATACTTTCGATGACCATGGCGCTAGCACCACCACCCCCGTTGCAAATTCCGGCAGCTCCGTAACGAGTGTTGTTTTGCTTGAGTACGTTGATCAGAGTAACGATGATGCGAGAACCGGAGTTACCGAGTGGGTGCCCCAATGATACAGCACCACCATTGACGTTCACACGCTCAGGATCCAAGCTCAATTCTTTGATGTTGGCCAATCCTACGACTGAAAACGCCTCATTCAATTCGAAATAATCGATGTCGCCTTGCTGCAAGCCTGATTTGCCGATAGCAATTGGTAGGGCTTTCGCCGGAGCGGTTGTGAACCACTCGGGAGCTTGCGCTGCGTCGGCGTAGCTTATGATCTTAGCAATGGGCTTAAGTCCTAGTTCCACTGCCTTATCGGCGCTCATCAAGACCAAAGCAGAAGCTCCGTCGTTCAATGTTGAGGCGTTGGCCGCGGTCACGGTTCCTTCTCGATCAAATACCGGACGAAGATTGGGGATCTTATCCATGATCACGTTCTTGTACTCTTCGTCTTCGCTCATGATGATAGGATCGCCTTTGCGCTGTGGGATCTCCACCGGAACTACTTCCTCTGAGAATCGACCTTCGCTCCAAGCCCGGGCACTGCGGTTGTAGCTCTCTATGGCGAAGGCATCTTGCTCTTCACGGCTGTACTCGCCCTCGCAAGCACATAGCTCCGCGCAGTTCCCCATGTGTTGGTTGTTGTATACGTCCATGAGTCCATCGCGCAACAATCCGTCGACCAATTTTTGATCGCCCAATTTTTGCCCGCTTCGGCCCGATCCGAGGTAATGCGGCACTTGCGACATGTTCTCCATGCCTCCAACGACCACGATGTCGTTATCGCCCGCCTTGATCGCCTGAGCACCGAGCATAATGGCTTTCATTCCCGATGAACACACCTTGTTCACCGTTGTGCATGGAACGCTCTCGGGCACGCCTGCAAATATGGCTGCCTGACGCGCAGGTGCTTGACCTACGTTGGCTTGAAGCACGTTGCCCATAAAGACTTCCTGAACCTGATCGGCCGAAACTCCGGCTTTGTTCAAGGCTCCTCTTATGGCAGTGGCACCCAGCTGTGGGGCTGCGATTCCGCTCAATGATCCCATGAAACTGCCCATGGGTGTACGAACGGCGGAAACTATAACGACTTCTTTCATATTCAATTCTTTCTTTTGGTAGTATTCGTTGCACAAAGGTAACCAATTACATAGGAAAAGGTGCACGCGATTTGTCGTACGTTTGTATTCATGAGTAAGGGTTTATCCGTTCTTCGAGACAACCATCAGGAGATATACAAAGGCCTCCTTTTCGTGATAGCCATCGGGCTCATTGTATACCTATTTCCCAAAGAAGGTAAATTCAAATACGAATTCCAGAAAGGGAAACCCTGGCTGCACGAGAACCTCATTGCGCCTTTCGATTTCGCCATTGAAAAATCCGCTGAAAAGATCGAGGACGAACGCGAACTGATCACCAGTCAAAAAGAAGTTTTTTTCACCCTGCGGGTGGATGTGCAAGCCGAGGCCGTCTCCGATTTCCGCGGTAGACTCCGAGCTCAATTGGAACAGCGGTCCGACTCATCCACCGCGGTGAGGGATCCGTACCTCGTAGATCTCGGTGACAGCATCCTATCATCACTGTACAGTCAAGGCATCGTTCGCTGGCCAGAAGCTCTGGATCCCAACGATTGGCCCGAAGTTAGTTTGTTGGTTGGAGGTGTTGCGCAAGATGTTCGGCCGAGCGACTGGCTTACCATTCGCGCAGCAGCTGCAGAAATAGACCGCCTTTTAGGATCTTCTGAGCTTAATACGGAATGGAGGAACCTCCTCGAATCGGCCCTGCTCGAACGCCTCGAACACAATGTTGTGTACGACGAGGAGACCACCATGAAGGTGCTCGAAAGTGAGCTCGACAATATTTCGCTCACCAGGGGTATGGTGCAGCGAGGACAAAGCATCATTCTCCGGGGAGAGGTGGTCGACGAAGATCGTTTTCAGAAACTGAGCTCACTCAAGAATCAGTACGAAGCCAATATTTGGGCCAAGAGTAATTACTACCTCATCGTGGCCGGACAAGTCATTCTAGTGAGCGTGGTACTGCTGGTGCTGTTCTTGTTTTTGCAACGGTTTAGGCCAATGATCCGGGCCGATAACAATCAAATCGGCTTTATTCTGTTCAATATTGTGCTCATGATCCTCATGGGTGCCTTGTTGATCCGGCTCGCTCCAGAGTATCTGTACTTGGCGCCCTTCTGTATACTGCCCATCATGCTGCGGGCCTTCTTCGACGGACGTGTTGCCATTTTCACCCATTTGGTCACTGTGATCATCATCGGATTCGTGGCACCAAACCCGTACGAATTCGTTCTGCTGCAGCTGATCGCCGGAATCGTTTCGATCTTGACCGTGACGAACCTTTATCAACGGGTTCAACTCTTCATTTCGGCGGCTAAAATCACCGGGATATACTTCATCAGCTATTTTGCTCTGGCCATATTGCAAGAGGGGAGTTTAAGTAATTTAGAGGCTATGTACTTCGCTCTTTTCGCGGGGTCGGGATTCCTTACCCTTTTTGCCAATCCGCTCATCTACGCTTTTGAAAAAGCCTTTGGGCTGGTCAGTGACATTTCGCTTCTCGAACTTTCCGACACCAACAACAAGCTATTGCGCGAGTTAGCCGAAAAAGCACCCGGAACATTTCAGCACTCCCTTCAGGTCGCCAACTTGTCGGAAAGCGCCGTCAGTGAGATCAACGGCAATACCTTGCTCGTGCGCACCGGAGCCCTCTATCACGATATCGGGAAAATGAAGAACCCCTTGTTTTTCATCGAGAACCAAGCGGCGGGAATGAATCCTCACGACGACTTGCCGTTCGACGATAGCGCGCGCATCATCATCGAGCACGTATCGCAGGGAATTGAACTGGCCAAGAAGAACAACTTGCCCGATCGCATAATCGACTTCATTCGCACCCATCACGGAACTTCTACGGTTCAGTACTTCTATCGACAGTACGTAAAAAGCTTCCCCGAAAAAGAGGTCGACGCCGCGGAATTCAGTTATCCGGGTCCGTTGCCTTTCTCGAAAGAAACTGCGGTGCTCATGATGGCCGATAGTGTTGAGGCGGCTTCGAGGAGTTTAAAACAACCTATGGCAGAATCCATCGATAAATTGGTCAACAACATCATTGACCATCAAATGGAGGAGGGGCAATTCGCGCAAGCGGATATCACCTTGAAAGAGATCAATGTGGTGCGTAAGGTGTTGAAAAAGAAGCTGCTGAACATCTATCATCTGCGCATAGAGTATCCCGAATAAGGATCATTCTTTCGGTTGCAGCCATTTGCGGAGCGCTTCACCCAGTAGGTTGTACGCCGTTACGGTCAAAAAGATAGCCAGTCCCGGAAATACCACGAGCCACCAAGCTTCGAAGTTCATTCGACCCGAGTTCAACATACTTCCCCAGGTCACTGTTTCGACCGGAACTCCGATCCCGAGGAACGATAAGCCACTTTCGATCAGAATGGCTGATGCTATTCCAAAAGCCATGTTCACCCAAACGGGCGCTAGTGCGTTGGGCAGCACATGCATAAACAGCACCCGACCGGATTGAGATCCGGTCGCTTCGGCCGCGGTAACGAACTCCAGACTTCGGATCCGGAGTACTTCGGCTCGCGTATAACGCGTGATGTGGGTCCAACTCGTAAGCCCGATGATCACCATCACGAGCCAAATACTGCGCGATGTTATCGACGCCACGGTAATAATGATCAACAGGCGCGGCAACGAGGTCAGTATCTCGGTTAACCGCGTAATTGCGCTATCGAGGGGTACCGATACGGTTTTGCGCCTCGCGGCGCGATGCAGCCCGACGAGGTACGCTGCACCTGAGGGTACGGCAATGAATACGAGTGCGTCTGCCAGCAGATTTACTGAGTTATGCGTAGCGTAGAACCACCCAACGGGAATGAATGCCATAAAGACCCAAAATGATATGCGGGGCACACGCCACCTGCGATCACCCCAATAGCCAGAGATCCCTCCCAACAGAACTCCAATGAGTGCTGCGATGCCCATGGCGATCCACCCAATACTGAGCGATATCCGCGCCCCGTGAATGATTCCGGCCGCAACGTCGCGTCCAACTCGATCAGTTCCCAAGAGGTGTCCGTTAGTTCCGGGCGGAACGAGGCTCGACTTGGACGCATCGAGTTGATCGGGGGCAAACAGGATCAAGGGCATGGTGATGCGGTCCCAATCTTGAGCATGCCAATCGAATCTCTGATAGTGAACGATTTGGGTTCCGGAAGGGGTTTCGATAGTATGCGTGCCGCCATTTCCAAAGTACACCGCCCAAGCGGGGTGGTAGGTATGGTTTTGGTATTTGACGGTAAGCGGTAGGTCATTTGCTATTAGGGGAGCCAATAGTGCGGCCATCAGTAGGATGCCGAGAACGCCGATCGATATTTTACCCGAATTAGCGGTCATACCGTATTCTTGGATCGGCCCACGCGTACAGGAGATCCGAAGTGATGTACCCGACAACGGTCAGGAGTCCGCCCAACGTAAAGATCGCAACGATGACCGGATAGTCGTAATTCATGATGGCCCTATAGGCTTCCCAGCCGATGCCCGGTAATGAGAAAATAGTTTCTATGATGACGCTTCCACCAACCGTGATAGGGAATACTTGGCCAATGACCGTAATGAGGGGAATAAGTGCATTGCGCAGGCTGTGTTTCCACAGAACTTTTCGCTCGCTGAGACCTTTGGCTCGAGCCGTAGTGATGTAGTCTTTTTGTTGTTCTTCGGCCAAACCGCTACGCGTGATCCTGCTGAGGTAAGCCAAGGATCCGTAGGTGAAGGTGACAAAAGGCAGCACGAGGTGGGGTAGCCAGTGTTGTAGTTTTCGACCAAGCGACCAGTCGTGGTCGAAGGTAACGGGATTCTGGATACCCGCTTCCGGAAACCAGTACAGGACATCTGGGTTTGAGAAGGTGTAAAGCAACAGGGTACCTACGAAGAATGTAGGCAGGGAATACATCATGAACATTACCAGAGCCGAATAGCGGTCGAAGTGGCCATCGGGCCGCGAGGCCCCAAATACCCCAATGGGGATGCTGATCGCGAAAGCCAGAAGCAGGGAGCTCACGGTGAGGAGAAAACTCAGGCGCAGTTTGGGCCAGAGTTTGGTGCCTACCGCTTCACCGTCGAAGTAGCTATATCCGAAGTCGCCGCGAATGGCGTTGCGGAGCCAGTGGTGGAATTGATTATTGAGGCCGTGAAAATGAGGTCGGGGGAGTGGAAAGTCCGTTTCGGTGGCCGACATGGAGTAGTAAAATAGCGGCTTATCGAGTCCGAGCCGCTGACGCCACTGCTCCTTAAGCTGTTCGGTTCGTTGTTGGTTTGCGCTGCCCGAGCCGTCGTCGCTGAATTGCATGAGTCGCTCAACCGGATCGCCCGGGGCTTCAATGCTGATCCAAAAGCTGAAGAGGGCAATGGCTAGCAAGGTGGGCACCATCCAGAGCAGTCGTCGGATCGTATAATTCAGCATGTTTTACTCAGTAGTTTCGGGCGTTGAGGCTGCGGTAAAGCCCGGATCGAGCCGGAATTCATTGACCATGACGCCGGGCCGCTCGCTGTACAGGTTGCGGTTTTGGAATTTCTTGTGGATAGCGACCTTTCGGCGCGTCGAATACAAGAATACATACGGTTGGTATTCGTAGACCTCGGCCTGTAGAGCTTTCATGAGGTCATCGCGCTTCGCTTTATCCAAGGTTGAGTTGTACGTGACTATCAGCGAATCGCTATAAGCGTTTCCGAATCCGCAGAAATTGGCTCCTTTGTTTTTCCAACTGTCCGTATGCCACAGCTGTAAGGGATCGGTATATGCTGCACTTTCGCTCCATGCTCCCATGAGTGCATCGAAATCTTGCCCGTACGCTTTTTGGTAGAACGCCGAGAAATCCATGCTGTTTAGCTTGCATTCAACGCCGATAGAGGCGAGTGATTCCTGAATGAGAAGGCACGCATCTTCCGTAGTCTGGTTTCCGCTCATCAAATTAAGCTCTAAAGAGAAGGGAGTCACCTTTCCATCGATCGTTTTATCGCGGAGGCCGTCTCCGTCTGTATCGATCCATCCGGCCTCCGTCAACAATACCGAGGCTTTGTTTAGATCGTACTCGATGAAGTCGAGGGTATCGTTGTACTCGTCTTTTTTGAGTTCGCTAACCATGGAGACTTGCTCGGTGCCGCCCTTTCCGTGAAGAAGATCATCGATGATCGAACGTACGGGAGTGGCGTGTGCCATGGCTCGGCGGACACGCTGATCCGTAAAGAACGGGGTGCGCTTTTCGGTATCCGGGCGGGAGTTTAGCCCCATATATCCGTAAGAGAATTGATTTATAAAGGCGCTTTCGTAGTTGGCGTTGAAGTCTTCGGTTTCACGCAAGCGTAGGAGTTCATCGGTTCCGAGTCGGTTGCTCACATCGATCTGCCGGTTCCGAAAGGCCAGCATGGTCGCATTGTCGTCCTTGATGATGCGAAACACGATTTTAGAGGGGTAGTTGTCGTAATAGATTCCCGACTGGTCATCGCCCCACCAATGGTGTTTGCGCTCTAGGGTTATGTATTGGCCTTTTTCCCACTCGGTGATTTGGTAGGGGCCTAGGCCATTGATTTTGAGGGGGTCGTACTGGTTGGCCGGTGCGTTGAATCGCTCGAAGTAAGCATTGACCTCGTCGGTGCGTTCAAAAGTGTCGTTCAGGATCGCGTCAAATGGGATATCGTCGAAGATTCCGGTTGAATCCCACCGAGATTTCTGAATCAAGTTCGCTTCGATAAGGATTTGATTGTTGCCGGCGTGTTGTTCGTTGCACAGGAGGTGGAATTTATTTGGGTCGGTTGGATGGGGTTCAAAGCCCTTAATAACGCTCGAGTAGAGCGGTCGTATCGCTTGATTGTTGGAAAGAGGGCATAGGTTCATTTTCAGGGTGAACTCTACATCGTCCCTGGTAACACGAGTTCCGTCGTCCCAGGTCACATCCTCCCGAAGGGAGTAAAGGTACTTTTGACCATCGTCGGAGGAAGGCAGTTCTTTGACCAACAAGGGCTGAAGATCGAAAGTTTTGAGATTGATCTTGAGCAGTGGTCGGTGGGTATACATGTAGATGTGCGAACGCAAGGTACTGAAGTCGTTCACCGGGTGTAGGCCATTGGGCTCATAGCTCGTGTGGATCAATACGGAGAAATCTTCCTGAGCTTCATTGCGTTGAGTGTCCTCCACACAACTCATAAGCAAAGAGGAAAGGGCAAAAAGGAGTAAAATGCGCTTCATGACGGACGTTTTACGGGTAAAGCGAATATAGCAAATAGAAGATGGAAAAAGCGAAATGCGCTCTTTGTCAGAAAAGATGATTTCTTTAAATTTGCCGTCCGTTTGTCACAAAACGGAAACAGCCAAGGTGAGGTGGGTGAGTGGCTGAAACCACCAGTTTGCTAAACTGGCGTGCGGATTAAACCGTACCGGGGGTTCGAATCCCCCTCTCACCGCAAGAGAAAAAGCCTGCATGGAAATGCAGGCTTTTTCTCTTTTCTGGCAACTCGTGCTTGCACGGTGTGGCAAGAAAAGAGAAAACATAATCGCGAAGCGATCAGGCTTTTTGTCTCGCTCGTTCCCCCATCCGGGATCACCACTAGGTAATCCCAAGTATTTAATTCTGAACCCAGACGACCTGACAGTTGATCGGGGTGTTTCCCGAGCCACTAGGGACCATGGTGTAGTTGAGGGTGATGGTATGATCACCGGAGTCCTCTGTAAAAGTTGCGATTCCTTCAATATCCATAAGTCCTGAACTAGTGGTTACAGAGTGCTCAGGCACCAGAATTTCTTGGGTGGCGCAAAGGACTTGGCCAACCACTAAGGCATTCCCCCAGGCAGGGAAATTAAACCAGATCTCGAGCTCAGTCGGAGACTGGACCACGGTTCCTGCATACGGATTATTAGCAGAGCAGTTATCATTTACGGTGTACCCTCCAAGCATGGCTGAGATACAAGAAGCATCGTTGTTTTGGACATTGACGTAAATGGTCTTGGTGCTCTGAGTTGGTTCATACAATTCCGAAGACTGTGCTGCTCCGGTTACTTCCAGTTCATATATACCTTCTTCCGCCTCGATGTTTGAATTTACTTCAATCAGAATATCGGCGAATTGATGTGGTTCGCTAGTCACCGTGCCGTTTACGGGAATAGATGTAGGCCCTAAAATGCGGACGTTTGAATTAGATCTGGATACAGTGAACTTGCCAATTAAATTTGCAGGTAGAGTGTTGGTGGTGAATGATATCGGAGTAGGGCCGTCTGAAGTGTAAGTACCTTCGAGAATTCCTTCTTGCCCGATGGATACGTACGGGGTGTCGTTTCCAAAGTCCATTTGAAGACTTCCCCGTTATGAGACCGTTCTAAACTATCAAATTCGATTCAATTTGTTGTACAGATTTACTCTGTTTG
>JAGWBA010000019.1:35196-36968 GCA_021296215.1 Flavobacteriales bacterium | reverse complement strand
GCTGCACTAGATCGTCAGTAGTAGACGTCTTTATAGTTTATATGTATTAAATCGCACGTTCACTTGCGATTTAATACAGCACCTTTTTTTTACCTTTGTCGCCCAAAGGAAAGCCACGTGAAATCGAGGAATAAAGAAGCACTGGACTACCACGCTAAAGGTAGACCGGGCAAGATCGAAATTACCCCGACCAAAGAATACAGCTCGCAGCGCGATCTCTCTCTGGCGTATTCGCCCGGGGTGGCCGAGCCGTGCCTCGAGATCGAGAAGGATCCGGCCAATGCCTATAAGTACACGGCCAAAGGCAACTTGGTGGCCGTAATATCGAACGGTACCGCGGTACTCGGGCTTGGTGATATTGGGCCGCTGGCCGGTAAACCGGTAATGGAGGGGAAAGGCCTCCTGTTTAAAATATTTGCCGATATCGATGTATTCGATATTGAAGTCGACGCTACCGATGTCGATAAATTCGTAGAGACCGTAAAGGCCATATCGCCGACCTTCGGGGGTATCAACCTCGAGGATATCAAGGCACCCGAGGCCTTTGAGATCGAAGAGCACCTCAAGAAGGAGCTCGATATTCCCGTGATGCACGACGATCAGCACGGGACGGCCATAATTTCAGGAGCTGCCTTGCTAAACGCCCTCGAACTCGCCGAAAAGAAGATCGATGAGGTTGTTGTAGTCGTGAGTGGAGCCGGAGCCGCGGCCATCAGCTGTGCCAAATTGTACTGTTCACTGGGTGTTAAGCGCGAAAATGTGATCATGCTCGACAGTAAAGGTGTGCTGCGCAATGACCGTGGAGGGCTCGACAAATACAAGAGCTTGTTCGCCACCGACCGCGACCTCAAAACCCTCGAAGACGCCATGAAAGGCGCCGATGTGTTCCTCGGTCTTTCTAAAGGGGGGCTCGTGACCAAGATGATGGTGAAGTCGATGGCCGAAAAACCCATCGTGTTCGCCCTAGCGAATCCCGATCCCGAGATCACCTACAAAGATGCCATGGCCGCGCGCCCCGATGCCATCATGGCCACCGGGCGCTCCGACAACCCGAACCAGGTGAACAACGTTCTTGGGTTCCCGTACATTTTCCGCGGAGCCATCGACGTGCGTGCCAAATCGATCAACGAAGAAATGAAGGTCGCCGCCGTAAAGGCGATCGCCGACCTCGCTAAGCAGCCGGTGCCCGAAGAAGTGATCCTCGCCTACGACGATCGAAACCTGAACTTCGGCCCCGAATACATCATTCCCAAGCCTTTTGATCCACGCCTCATCAGCACTGTGGCTCCGGCCGTGGCCAAAGCGGCAATGAGCAGTGGTGTGGCCCTCAAGGGAATCGAAAAGTTCGATCTGTACAAGATCGAACTGAACAAGCGATTGGGGCTCGATAATAAGCTTCTGCGTCAGATCACCATCCGAGCAAAGCGCAACCCCAAAAGAGTGGTCTTTGCCGAGGCCGAGAACTACAACGTCCTCAAAGCGGCGCAGATCACCATGGATGAAGGAATCTGTAAGCCCATCCTACTCGGGAACACCGAGCGAATCCACGAGCTCATCGAGGAGCATCAGATGGACTTTAACGATACGCCTATCCTCGATCCGAAATCCGACGAAACGCGCGATACGCGACATCGCTATGCCGAGAAGCTGTGGGAAAAACGCAAGCGCAAGGGCATCAGCTTGTACGAAGCACAGCGCTTGATGCGCGAACGGAACTACTTCGGCAGCATGATGGTCGAAATGGGCGATGGCGACGCCCTCATCAGCGGAGT
>JAGWBA010000019.1:0-35099 GCA_021296215.1 Flavobacteriales bacterium | reverse complement strand
ACCACGATCAATGTGAATCCCGATGGCAGCGAGATCGCCGACATCGCGCTGATGGCGGCCCAGGCCGTTCGACAGTTCGGTATAGTGCCGCGAATCGCATTGTTGAGCTACAGCAACTTCGGGAGCTCGCGCGATGCGAACACAAGCAAAATGGCCTATGCGCGCGACTTGCTCAAACGCCGTTTTCCGGAAATGATCATCGATGGTGAAATTCAAGGGAACTTCGCTCTGAACGTAGAACTATTGCAAGAGACCTTCTCATTCTCCGATTTGTCCAAGTACGGAGCCAATATGCTCGTATTCCCGAACCTCGATTCCGGAAACATTTCGTACAAACTCATTCAGGAACTCACCGGTGCCGAAGCCATTGGACCCATCTTGATGGGGATGAACAAGCCCATGCACGTGCTACAACTCGGTGCAACGGTGCACGAGATCGTGAACATGGTTACGATCGCCGCTGCCGAAGCCCAAACAAAAAGCAGATGATCACACATTTGAGAGGACGACTCATCGAAAAATCGCCCACCCATGTGGTTATAGAATGCAACGGGGTCGGCTACCAAGTAAATATTACTCTGAACACGTATGAGCAGCTTCCGGCCGATGAGGCCGTATTCTTACACACCCACTTGCAGGTGCGCGAGGACGCCCATAAGCTGTACGGATTTGCCGATGCTACTGAGCGTGCCTTTTTTCGGCTGCTCATTGGAGTGAGTGGGGTTGGGGCGAGCACGGCGCAGGTGGTACTGAGTAGTATGAATCCGGCCGAGCTCCAGCAGGCGCTGGTGACGGAGAACGTGTCCGCCATGCAAAGTATCAAAGGAATTGGCGCAAAAACGGCCCAGCGGATCATCATCGATCTCAAGGGCAAAGCAGCTACTCTTGAAGTTGATGGAGAAATATCTTTACCGCTGAGCAATACCGCCCGAGACGAGGCGTTAACTGCATTGGATGTGCTGGGCTTCCCTAAGGCGAAGTCGCAAAAAGTAGTGGACGCACTTTTGAAGCAAGGTCCCGATTCGAGCGTGGAGGTCCTGATCAAGAAGGCGTTGAACAATATGTGAGCGGAAATTTGAAGGTGGCATTGGGCCATAGAACACAGAGCCTAGGGTGGCTATTTTTGTATTTAACGGTTGCGTTATTTCTGCCTGCGGCAGGATGGGCACAATCCGACACAATCGGTAATGGCGGTGGCCAACAGGGCGATCTCCTTCTGGATGAGCCAGGTAATGTGACCCAGTCGGTGCAGTACGATCCCGTTTCGAACCAATACGTGATCCAACGTATGCTGGGCGACTTCCCACTGGGACCACCTCAATTCCTTTCTCCGACCGAATACCAAGATTACGTCTTTAGCCAACAGAACGAGACCTACTGGAACAACAAGACCGGTCAGGGGGGTAATAGCGGTCTGGGCGGCGGACTCGAGGAGCAGGGTGGACTCCTACCACAATTCCAAGTTTGGGGCGAGGATTTCGACCGACTCTTTGGTGGAAACACCGTAGATATACGCCCGCGAGGATCCGCATCGCTCATTTTCGGGGCCATGATCAACAGAACCGATAACCCGGCCCTCCCCGAACGAAACCGGCGAACGGCCAGCTTCAATTTCGACGAGCGCATCCAAATGAACGTCACCGGAAGTATCGGCGACAAACTTCGCATCACAACGAACTACGATACCGAAGCCACTTTTAGTTTCGAGAACCAAATGAAGCTCGAGTACACGGGTGATGAAGACGAGATCATTCAACGGCTCGAAGTGGGTAACGTAGGACTGCCTTTGAACTCAACACTTATTACAGGAGCGCAAAGCCTTTTCGGGGTCAAGGCGCAAGCACGATTCGGAAAGGCGACCGTTACCGGAGTGTTTTCAGAGCAAAAGAGTGAGACCAGCACCATCAACGTCGAAGGCGGTGCACGTACTCAGGAATTCGAAATTCGGGTCGATGAATACGAAGCCAACCGTCACTTCTTCCTGAGCCGGTTCTTCCGCGACCGGTACGATGAATCGCTCGAACAGCTTCCGGTGATCACCTCCGGGGTAGAGATTACCAAGATCGAAGTGTGGGTGACCAACCGAACCAACATTACCGACGATACACGAAATATCGTCGGTTTCATGGATATGGGGGAGTCGGAAATAAACAATCCGGCCATAAGCTACAATGGCGGAACGTTGCCCGATAATGCTATCAATAGTTTGAATCCAGAAGATTTCGCCAATCCACAAGTCCGTAATATCAACCAAGTCAATGATTACCTCAATGCCCTTGGTTTCCGCGAGCAAATCGACTACGCCGAGCTGGAGACCGCACGTCGATTGAGGACCAACGAGTTTACCTACCACCCGAACTTGGGATATATATCCTTGAACCAATCGCTCAATGCCGATGAGGTCTTGGGCGTTGCTTTCCAGTATACCTATAACGGTCAAACGTATCAGGTCGGTGAATTCTCGAACGACGGTATCGACGCACCGCAAACCCTGATGGTGAAGTTGCTGAAGAGTGTGATCGTGGCCGTGAATGAACCGATGTGGGACCTGATGATGAAGAACGTGTATAACATCGGTGCCTTCCGGGTGAATCAGCAAGATTTCCGCCTCGATGTACTGTACGCCAACGATGAAACGGGTCAGCCCATGAACTTCATTCCCGAGGGTGGACTGAGCGACCAGATCCTTCTTCGAGTCTTGAATGTCGATAAGTTGAACAACAACAATGACCCACTGCCCGATGGGGTCTATGACTTTGTTCCGAACATTACTATAATACCTAGCAATGGCCGAATAATGTTCCCCGTTGCAGAGCCCTTTGGTGATCACCTGAGGGCACAATTCGAAGCCGTGGGCGACGGAACTTTGGCCGATGACTATGTATATGATCAGCTGTACGACAGTACTAAGTTCGTAGCTCAACAGGACGCTGTGCACAATAAGTTCTTGTTCCGAGGGAGCTATCGAAGTAGCAGCAGTAGCGAGATCCCATTGAATGCCATGAACGTGCCGCAAGGATCGGTTACGGTTACTGCGGGTGGCCAACAACTGGTCGAGAATGTTCACTATACGGTCGATTACAACCTCGGGCGTGTGAAGATCATCGACGAAGGACTTTTAAATTCGGGAACACCAATCCAGATTTCGCTGGAAAATAATTCACTATTCAACTTTCAGGCTAAGCGGTTCATGGGAGCCCATGTCGATTATGAAGTTAGCGACGACTTTATGCTGGGAGGTACCATTTTGAACCTCGGGGAACGTCCGCTTACCCAGAAGGTGAATATGGGAGACGAGCCCATAAATAACACGATTTGGGGCTTTAACGGAAATTACACAACTGAGTCGCGCTTCTTGACGCGAATGGTCGATGCGTTGCCGGGAATAAGCACGAAGTCGAAATCCACGATCAACGTAACGGGAGAGTTCGCTCAATTGATCCCGGGATCTCCACGAGGTATCAAGATCGACGGCGATGGAACCAGTTACATCGATGATTTTGAGAATAGCCAAATCACCATCGATATACGAACCGTTACGCAGTGGTCCATTGCATCGACACCTCAAGGTCAATCGGACCTCTGGCCCGAGGCCGGAGAAAGTAAGAACGTGGCATATGGGTTCAACCGTGCAAAGTTGGCTTGGTACGTAGTGGATCCACTTTTCCACCGAAATAACTCGCTCACGCCCGACCACATTCGAAACGACCCCGATCAACAGAGTAACCACTTTGTTCGGGAAGTCCTGATCACCGAGCTATTCCCTGCTAAAGATATTCCAAACGGCCAGCCCACCAACATGGCGGTGCTCAACATGGCGTTTTATCCAAGCGAACGCGGACCGTACAACTTCGATGTAGAGCCCGGCCAGCACTCGGCCGGACTCAACCCCGACGGTAGTTTGGCTCAGCCCGAAACGCGCTGGGGAGGGATCATGCGCTCGATCACTCAGTCGAACTTCGAAACAGCAAACGTAGAGTTCATTCAGATGTGGATCCTCGATCCATTCGTGTATGACCCGAATGCACAAGGTGGAGACCTTTATATCCACTTGGGAAACATCAGCGAGGATATTCTTCGCGACAACCGCAAGGCCTTTGAGAACGGCTTACCTGAAGGAACCGTTATCGAGGAAGTAGATACCACGCAGTGGGGGCATGTGCCGACGAATCAGTCGATCGTAAACGCTTTTGCCAATGACCCGGATGCTCGTGCGCGACAAGATATTGGACTTGACGGGCTCAATAATGGCCTAGAGGCTAACTGGCCTTATAATGGAGATACTTTGCCAGGCACTCCCTCTTATCTCGATCTCGTAGCAGCCGCCTACGGAACTAGTTCGGGCGCGTACCAACAAGCTTTGAACGACCCTGCAAACGACGACTATCATTACTATCGTGGATCCGATTACGACAACGCGGAGGTTCCTATTCTCGAGCGATACAAACGATATAACAACACAGAGGGGAACTCCCCGGTAGGGAACAGTATCGAGCCTTATCCGACCGCGGCGACCACCTTACCCGATGTGGAGGACATTAACCAAGATCAAACGCTTAGTAAAACCGAGGCCTACTACCAGTACCGGATCAGTATTCGCCCCGAGGACATGGTCATCGGTGAAAACTACATTACAGACGCGGTAACAGCATCGGTTAAACTTCAAAACGGACAGGTCGATGAGGTGACTTGGTATCAGTTGAAAGTTCCCATCTTCGAGCCGGATCGCGTAGTTGGTAATATCTTCGATTTCCGCAGTATTCGCTTTATGCGTATGGTGTATACCGGGTTCCAGGACTCCTTGATCATGCGTTTTGCTCGCCTGGAGTTCGTGCGTTCAGACTGGAGACGATATTCTGATAACCTCGCTGTTCCGGGTGAGGATTTGGACGATGATTTCGATGATGACACCAACTTTGACTTGACCGCAGTCAACCTCGAAGAGAATGGTCAGCGTTCGCCCATACCTTATGTGATTCCCCCCGGTATCGATCGTCAGGTACTCTTTGGAACCACCAACCTTCAAGCTCAGAACGAGCAGTCGATAAGCCTTCGGGCCTGTGAGTTAGAAGATGGAGATGCCCGTGCGGCATTTAAGAACATCAATATGGATATGCGGAACTACAACCGCATCAAGATGTTCGTCCATGCCGAGGATGCTCGCGACGGAGACGATCTGCAGGATGGGGATTTGACGGCGTTCATGCGATTGGGGTCCGACTTCACTCAGAACTATTACGAATATGAGATTCCGGTCAAAGTAACCCCGTGGGGAACCTCTGATCCCGGAGCCATTTGGCCCGAACAGAACGAATTCGACTTTGCATTTGAAGAGATCACCCAAGCGAAGTTGGCACGAAACGGTGCCATGCAGGGGAATCCGGACGTGAATTTGACCACTCCGTTTACTGTGATAAACGCGAAGGGCCACCGGATAACCATTGTGGGTAACCCGAGTTTGGGTAATGTGCGTACCATCATGTTGGGTATGCGAAACCCGAAAAAGCTAGGCCCTTCGAATCCGGATGATGGAATGAGCAAATGTGCCGAGGTATGGTTTAATGAATTGCGATTGACCGACTTTGATCAACGTGGAGGCTACGCAGCTACCGTAAGGGCCGTGGCGAAGTTGGCCGATTTTGGTACGGTGAGCCTTTCGGGTAACTACAGCACGGTCGGATTTGGAGGTATCGACAAGGCGGTCCAGGATCGGAACAAGGAAGAGATCATCGAATACAACTTCCAGTCGAACCTGAACTTGGGTCAATTCTTTGGCAACTCGGGTATTCGTATTCCGATGTACTTCGGATACGGAGAGCGAATCGCCAACCCGATGTTCAACGAATTGGATACGGATATCGAAACGCCAGAAGCGTACGACGCCTTGGATAATGCACAGGAGCGCGATTCGCTGAAATCGATCATTCAGGACTACACGCGGCGCACCAGCGTGAACTTTACGAATGTTCGCAAGGAACGGACTACGGGAGGCAACCGACCTTCGCCCGGAGCACCCGGGGTGCCACAAGGTCCGGGAGCTTTAAACCAACAGGCTCCGAAAAAGGAAATGCCTTGGGATATCGAAAACTTCTCGGTGACCTACTCGTGCAACGAAACTTATCACCGCGATGTGAATACGGAATATTCGGTAATGAAGAATACGCAAGGCCAGTTGGCATATAACTTCAATACCCGCCCTGAGAATGTGCGTCCATTCAGGAATGTGAATTTCCTGAGAAGCTCTAAGTGGCTTCGATTGTTCAGTGAGGCGAATTTCTACTACTTACCGAGCCGTTTTGCGTTCCAGACGAATATTCGGAGGGATTATGCCGAGACCAAGCTGCGAAATAACAGCGATGCAATTTTGCTCATTGAACCGAACTACAACAAGGCATTTACCATGGATCGGGTGTACGACCTCAAATACGACCTGACCAAGAACATTAAGATCGACTATACGGCTACCTCGAACAACCGGATCGATGAGCCCGAAGGAGCCATTGACGATAGTGCACGGGACAGTATTTGGTCCAATTTCTGGAATGGCGGCCGTTCAACGCGATTCCACCAAACCTTGAATTTCAACTGGCAATTGCCGGTGAATTTGATCCCTATACTCGACTGGACCAATGCTACTTATCGCTACACCAGTAATTACGATTGGTCTACGGCCTCGTTAACCCGATTGAGTTTTGGTAACACTATTGAAAACAGTAATACGCAGCAGTATAACGTTCAGTTCAACTTTACACAACTGTACAATAAAGTGGGCTTTTTGCGAAATGCCAATCAGCGTAACAACAGTCAGCGAAGAATGCCGAATCGCCGAACGCGAAATGGGAATGAGCCGGAGAATAACGAAGAGGAGGAGGAAGAAGAAAAAGAAGGAGAATTCGGAAAGGCTTTGTTGCGCTTTCTAATGATGGTGAAAAACGGGAACATCAGTTATACCACGAATGTGGGAACCTTATTGCCCGGTTACTTGCCTTCGACTTCGTACTTTGGTATGACGAATTACAACGGAGGCATGGCTCCGACCTTAGGGTTCGTATTTGGGAGTCAAGAAGACATCCGGCCGCAGGCCGCCGCCAATGGCTGGATCACTACCGATACGCTTCAACCACAGCGGTATGCGCAGACGGTTTCGCAGAACCTTAACCTGCGATTGAATTTAGAACCCATTCGGGATTTCCGCATCGAGTTAACGGGCAACAGAACCTATACCGAGAATTTCGAATCATTCTTCCGCTATGTGCCGGACGATGACAATTTCCAAGATTTGAATCCGATGTACCGCGGTAATTTGAGCATTAGTTTTTTGAGTTGGGCTACCGCTTTTGAAAAAGTAAGCTTCATCAGTAAAGGAGAGTTCCAGTCTGATACCTACGATCAATTCCTGGAGAATCGATATGTGATCGCCGAACGCTTGGCTTTGGATAGAGATGGTGTGGTTATAATCGACGACACAACAGGATTCCCGGTAGGTTATGGCCCTACTCAACAAGATGTACTGATCCCAGCATTCCTTGCGGCCTATCAGGGTTCGGATGCATCCTCATACAGCACAAGAACCCTACGAGATGTGCCCTTACCGAACTGGCGCATCACGTATGACGGACTCATGAAGATTCCATGGATTCGCGAAACCTTTAGAACCGTGACTTTGAGCCACGCCTATAGATCGACGTACACGGTAGGGAGCTTTCAAACGGACTTAAGGGTTCAGGATTCTGACGACGGTTTGGATCCATCCGGAAATTACTTTGCAGAATACCAGATTCAGACCGTTGCTGTTCGCGAGCAGTTTTCGCCTCTGATCAAGGTCGATGTGACCATGAACAACAGCTTGACTTCGAGAGTTGAGATGCGCCGCGACCGAAGTATGACGATGAGCTTCGCGAATAATCAGATCACCGAGATCACCGGTCGGGAGTATATTTTTGGAGCGGGTTACCGTTTCCGCGACGTTCCATTCAGAATGAAGAGTGGTGGACGAACGAAAAGAATCGTTTCGGACCTTAATGTTCAGGCTGATGTCAGTATTCGACAAAACCGGACGGTCATCCGACGAATCGTCGAAGGAACCACACTACCTACCGGAGGGCAAAGTCTGATCAAGATCCAGCTTTCGGCCGATTACGTGATTTCGCGCCGTTTTAACGTGCGCTTGTTCTTCGACCGCGTTATGACGAATTACGAGGTTTCTACCGCTGTCTCGACGGCAAATACCAACTTCGGTATCGAGATGCGCTTCACCTTAGGTCAGTGATGCAAGATTCTCTATGTTAGGGCCTCAATTAATCGCTATACAGAAGATGAATATCCCTGAAGATTTGAAGTACACCAAAGACCACGAATGGATCCGTAAGGAAGGAGACTTGTTTGTGGTGGGTATCACCGATTTCGCACAAGGCGAATTGGGCGACATTGTATATGTGGAAGTGGAAACCGAAGGAGACCAACTCGACGCTGAGGAAGTATTTGGATCGGTTGAAGCAGTAAAGACCGTCTCGGATCTTTTTATGCCGGTCACCGGAGAAGTCGTTGAGTTCAATGAAGGTTTGGAAGATGATCCCGAGAAAGTAAATGAGGATCCATACGGAGCCGGATGGATGATCAAAATAAAGCCTGACAACGCGGAGGATTTCGACAACTTATTAGATGCTGGGGCCTACAAGGAGGTGATCGGTGCCTAATAAAGGTTGGCTTAGACGATTCATTCCCTCAATTCTCTGGGCGGGAATCATACTCTTGACGAGTTTGACTCCCGGTAGCGATATGCCACGAGTGCAATTTTCGGATAAGTTCGCCCATGCTTTCGTCTATTTCGTTTTGACCTTATTACTTGCGAGAGCGTGGTTAAAGCAAGATCACAAAGTCGTGTGGCGCAATAGAGCTTTCTTGCTCGCGTTTATACTAAGCATGGTCTTGGGTGGGGTGCTCGAGTTGGTACAACATTATATAATCGAAGGCCGAAGAGGTGAATTGCTCGATATAGCTGCGAATTTGGGTGGTGCATTGATGGCGTATCCCATGCACAGGCTATTGAGAGGTGGAAGTTTTACCTAAAATTAATAGCACTTTTTGGAGTGCACAGGGCGAATGCCTATTTTTAACGTCCAATTCTGAAAAGGTAATGGAACAGAAGAAAAATCCACAAGCGGATCTCGAACGCTCTCGTTCGATCTTCACTTTGATCGGGTTGATCGTTGCTCTTGGGGTAGTGATCTTCTTATTTGAGTGGAAGACCTACGAGCGTGAGTTGATGGACTTAGGAAGTCTGGATATGGAGATCGACGAAGAAATGGTCCCCGTGACCTTGCGTCAAAAGAAGCCACCTCCCCCGCCACCACCTCCCCCCGAGGTTATTCAAGTGGTAGAGGATGATAAGGAGATCGAAGACGAGATCAAGATCCAAGATCAGGATTTCGACGAGGAAGAGATCATCGAGATCATTGAAGAACCGGAAGAGGAAGAGGTTTTGGAACCCATGAACTTCATGGTCGTGGAAAACAAGCCGGTATTCCCAGGTTGTGAGAACCTTAAAGATGCGAATGAGCAAGACATGTGTTTCAACCAGAAAATCAACGAACACATTCTTACGGTCTTTAAATACCCGCCGATCGCAAGGGATATGGGTATTCAAGGGAAAGTATTTGTAACCTTCGTAATCGACCAACAAGGTAAGATCACGAATGCAACAGTAGGGCGTGGTGTAGACAAGCACCTCGATGCAGAAGCTGTTCGAATTGTGAACACACTACCGCAAATGACTCCCGCAAAACAACGTGGAAAGTCCGTGCCGGTAGCCTTTACGGTGCCGATCAACTTTAAGTTGCAGTAAAGTATTTGACCACAAGTACAGCCCTCGAGTATTCGAGGGCCTTTTTAATTTCACACTTATGTACAGAACCATTTTCATTTCCATGATGGTTATCGCGTCCTTGGGCTCCATGGCACAGGAAGCGGTGAGCTTCAATTCGGTTGATACAATGCCCATTTTTCCGGGATGCGAAGAAGTTAAGGATGAAAATGAGCGCACTTCATGCTTTAACATGAAGCTCGCTGAACACATTAGCAATCACTTTGAGTATCCTGAACTAGCGATGAAAAAAAACATAGAAGGCAAGGTCTATGTGACCTTCGTTATTTCAATGGATGGTAGCGTTAGAGATATTGAAGTTGCTCTTTCCGCTCATGCTTCATTGGATGAAGCAGCTGTGAAGGTCATAAAGTCATTGCCTCAATTCAATCCCGCAACTCGAAACGGGAAGCCTGTACCGGTTGCGTTGACCGTTCCGATCAATTTCCGGCTTTCCTGAACGCCATTGAACACCGGTATAGAATCTCGGCACCCTTTTTGTCGCTCTTTTAGTAGCCACCCAGTTTAATCTCAATTAAACTGTACTATTTATGGAACTCAAGAAGTCGCCTAAAGCTGATCTCGAAAGGCACAAATTCGTGTTTCGATTGATCGGGGCCAGCATTGCAATTTTACTGGCCATCACTGTTATTCAATGGAAGTCTTTCTCAGACCTCAAAACTCATTCGATCATTGAAGCAGACCGACCGTATGTTGAAGAACTGCCACCGGTAGTGTACATCAGCGATGATCGAAAACCGGCCAAACCCAAGTCCGAGAAGCCGGCTGACCTAAAGACCAAAGCAACTCCGGCAGTAAAAAAGAAGCTCGTGGTCGTAAGTAATACACAGATCGTTCCTAACGCTGAAAAGAATTGGGGAGTACCTGATTATATTCCTAAAGGCCAAGATGAGGAACTTACCGAGCCCGTTCCATATGTATTAGTAGAGAGCATGCCTGTTTTTCCGGGATGCGAAGGACTAAAAGGGGAGGAGCTAAAACTGTGCTTTGAAGAAAGACTCCTCAAGTTCGTTGCTGATAATGTGAAGTATCCCACAATGTCCAAGGTTATGGGTGTTGAAGGTCGTGTGTTTGTTTCATTCGTCGTCGATAAGAATGGTGAGGTCAAAGATGTGGAGGTGACCAGAGGTCCCGATAAGTATTTGATTGATGAAGGAGCTCGATTGGTGAACTCTCTCCCTAAGATGAGTAGTCCTGCAATGCAACGTGGCAAGCCTGTTCCAATACAATACGGGTTACCTATAAAATTCGCTTTGCACTAGGCAGAAAGAGGAAATCGGAGGGCGATCTCCGTTCCTTTACCAACTTCGGTCGAGCAGGTCACCCGACCTTGATTCATGCGAGCAAACTCCTTGACGTGCAGGAGTCCAACACCGACTCCTTGCTCTTTCAGGGTACCTACCGAGCTATAGGAACGATCTTCGTCAAAAATCTTCTTGCGCACTTCCTCGGTCATGCCCACGCCTTGATCTCGAACCCCCAGAACGATCTCATCTTCATCGCGATATGCAAAAAAAGTCACGGAATCTCCGGGGCTAGAGAATTTAATCGCATTGGAAATAAGGTTCCGCATGATCGATTGAAGATATACCGGGTTCAGTCGTACGGTTAAATCCGCCGGTTCGATTTCCGGAATACAATTTATACCCTTGCTCTCCATATCTAGTGCAAGCAGTTTATGGGTGCCTTCAAAAGCCTCGTAGCAGGAAACGGCTTCAATCTCGGGCCGATTTCCACGCATAATTTTTCGGACCGATTCAAGTACTTTGTTTATTTCGCCGAGCGATTGCTCAGAGCGTTCCGTCAAAGCCTTGACCAGACCTGCTTTTTCCGCTTCAGGGGTCAAAGGGTCCTGCAGCAGATCGGCGACCATCTTCACTTGAGTTAAGGGTGCGCGAAGGTCATGACTGATCAGCGCAACGAGTCGATCGCGCAACCGGGCATCGTCCATAATCTGAGCCTGACTGGTTTCGAGCAGCTCGTATTGCGATTGAAGCGTATTATTCTTTCCTTTAAGCAGGTTTGCCAATCGCTGTAGCTTTTTTCTGTTTTTATTCGATGTGTAGAACAGATAGGCCAACAGTAAACCGCCGACAAAAATCAATACAAATACGATTCGACCTCGTTGCAATCGAGTAGAGACGAAGTTCTCACGCTCTGAAAGAGCCGCGAGTTGTGCCGATTTTCTTTTCAATTCAGCTTCCAGAAACGACTCCTTTAAAGGAGTTGAGCGAATACGATCGTTGTACGAATTGAGTGAGTCACTCATGCTTAAGGCCTTTTCCCAATTGCCCCGAGTGCGATGAAAATCCACCTCTTCGTCGATCAAATATCCGATCAACGAGGGGGACTTATTGAGAAGGGCATAGTGCCAGGCCGAATCCAAGGCGATTTCGGCCATATGTACCTCTTCGAGTTCATTCAGGGCAAGTCCTCGGCCAAGGAATGAGTAGGCAATACCAGCTTTATCGCCCAGTTTTCTGTTCACGGTTAAGCCGTTATCAGCATATATAAGGCTCATTTCATGCTTTCCGAGCAGGTGATAATTGTAAGCAAGGTCGTTCAAGAGCACGGCCTTATCGAGAAGACCCGTATGGAGCTCTTTATTGATCGCTAATCCCGTTTCTGCATAGTAGATGGCGCTATCGAGCTGACCTAATTCTGCCTGAAACTCAGACATGATGCCGTAAATACCGGGAAGCCCGAATGAGTCGGACTTTAAAATCATATTCATAGCTGTTTTGGCTATGGCAAACCCAGTTTCGATATTGCCTTGTTGAAGGTATAAATTGCAATAGTTGTACAAGATAGTCGAGTGCCCCAAAGGATCGTCTCCCACCTTTTCGAAATACTCTTCAGCAGCCGAAAAGTGCGCTACAGCTTCGGAGGTATTTCCAAGCTCCATGTACACGTTGCCCTGGTAATTGTGATTCCATGCAAGGTCGTACTCACTTCCGTAATTCTTGAAATACTCTTCGGCCCGCAAGAAATGATACATGGCCGAATCGTATTGACTTTTCATGTAAAAACCATCACCTAGAATCTCGTGCATATTCCCTCGAAAAGCTCCGGTCAATTCTTAATCGGACAAAAGTCACCACGCCCTCTTCATTACCGAGTCGGGATTCTCTCTCACATAGTAGTACATGTCGAGCGTCTCCTCGTACAGACTTAAACTGTCGGGAACATTGGCCTTTGGAGCCAGTGGGCTCAATAAGGCAAGAATAATTAGGAACCGCCGAGAAACCCGTTTCATGACTGGGATCTACGGTTTTTCGGTGGGAGTCGCAAGATACTGTAATTGAGTGAATTAAGAAAAGCATGCAAAAAGTAGAATTCACCCTATCTTAGTTCACCTAAAATGCCGTTCATGAATTTCAATCCGAGCCGGGTTTCAACCATCGATCGAGTTGGTTTAGAAGAGCGCGCCAAGAGGTTTCAATCGCGCAGCATTAAAAAGGCTGCAAAGATCTCGGGCCTTGAGAAAGTGCTGTCCATGATCGATCTCACCACTCTCGAAGGAATGGACACACCCGGTAAAGTGCGACAGCTTTGTTACAAAGCTCAGCATTTACACGATTCCTACCCCGGACTTCCACAAGTCGCAGCGGTGTGCGTGTACCCCACCTTGGTGCGAACCGCCCGCGAAGCATTGGGTAACAGCCCGATCAATGTGGCAGCTGTGGCAACGTATTTCCCCAGTGGGCAATCGAGCCATCAAGTCAAAATTGACGATACCAAATTCGCCGTAGACGAAGGGGCGAATGAAATTGATATGGTAATCTCCCGAGGGAGGTTCTTGGCCGGCGATTACAATTTCGTGTACGATGAGATTGCCGCCGTAAAGGAGGCTTGTGGAAAAGCTCATTTAAAAGTGATCCTCGAAGTGGGCGAGCTCGATACCTACGACGATGTTCGACTGGCATCTGATTTAGCCATTGCGGCCGGAGCTGACTTCATTAAAACCAGCACCGGAAAGATCCCCGGTGCGGCGACCATTCCCGTGACCCTGGTCATGCTCTACGCTATACGCGACCACTACCTGAGAACGGGTAAGCGCATCGGTATGAAGCCTGCGGGCGGAATCAGCAACAGTAAGCTCGCATTGCATTATCTCGTTATGGTCAAAGAAACCTTGGGGGCCGACTGGCTCACGCCGGGCCTCTTTCGCTTCGGCGCCAGCTCACTCGCCAACGACGTGCTAATGCAACTCGAAAAACAGCGCACCGGCGCGTACCAGAGTATGAACTATTTCTCGATCGACTGATATGGCACAAGAACACGAATTTGACTTTCACAGCGGCTGGACCTACGAACCGGCACCCGAAAGCAGCGAACACGTATCCATCGCCGAACAGTACGAACTCTTTATCGATGGGGAATTCTCTCGGCCTACGGCCGGAAGGTATTTTCCTACGGTCAATCCAGCCACCGAATTGCCGCTCAGCCAAATCGCCGAAGCAGATGAGTCCGATGTCGATCGGGCGGTCGCATCGGCCCGTAGGGCCCACAAAAAATGGAGCAAATTGCCCGGAAAGGAGCGGGCGAAATACTTGTTCCGCTTGGCCCGCATGATCCAGGAGCGAGCGCGCGAGTTTGCCGTGATCGAAAGTATGGACGGCGGAAAACCCATCCGCGAGAGCCGCGACGTGGATGTTCCACTTGTCGCCCAACACTTCTTTTACTACGCCGGTTGGGCCGACAAGCTCGATTACGCCTTTCCGAGGGGTGCTGAGTCGCTGGGCGTTTGCGGTCAAATAATCCCTTGGAACTTCCCTTTACTCATGGCTGCGTGGAAGCTGGCGCCAGCGCTCGCGGCCGGAAATACGGTGGTATTGAAGCCCGCCGAGACTACTTCGTTGACCGCTTTGAAGTTGGCCGAACTGGTCGCCGATTGCGACTTTCCGAAAGGAGTGGTCAATATCGTGACCGGTGCCGGGAAAACGGGTGCGGCACTGGTGAATCATCCCGATGTCGATAAAATTGCGTTTACTGGATCCACGGAAGTGGGCAAGATCATTCAGCGGGCGACGGCCGGAACCAACAAGAAATTGACCCTTGAATTAGGGGGCAAGGCAGCGCATATTATTTGTCGCGATGCCGCGATCGATCAAGCCGTAGAGGGCATCGTCAACGGCATTTTCTTTAATCAAGGTCATGTATGCTGCGCCGGGTCCCGCCTGTTCGTTCAAGAGGCGGTGGCCGATGAGGTGATCGCAAAATTAAAGATGCGCATGGAGAGCCTCATCGTCGGTGATCCGCTCGATAAGAACACCGATATCGGAGCCATTAACAGCAAGGGACAATTGAAGACCATTCAAGAATACCTAAAGCTGGGTAAAAAAGAAGGGGCTGAAATGTATACCCAGGACATCGCGCTGCCGAAAAAGGGTTACTGGTGCGCGCCGACCCTGTTCTTGGAGACGTCGCAGAGCCATCGGATCGTTCAGGAAGAAATCTTTGGACCCGTGCTGGCGGTGCAGACCTTTAGGTCGCTGGACGAGGTGATCACGAAGGCGAATAATACACCCTATGGGCTGAGCGCCGGTGTATGGACACAGAAGGGGTCGAAGATATTTGAACTGACGGGAAAACTGAAGGCCGGGGTCGTGTGGGCGAACAGCTACAACCTGTTCGATGCCGCAAGTCCGTTCGGTGGATACAAAGAAAGCGGATTTGGACGCGAAGGCGGGCTTCCCGGTCTCGCAGGGTACCTGCGAGATTAGGTTCCGATGAAGCCGGAATCGGGTTTTCGAAAAGCGAAAATCAGGTTCGCTAAGGCGAATCAGGAATAAAAAGAAAGTCCCCCGCTGGCGGGGGTTGGGGGTGGAATGATAATTTGACTAAACCGAAATCATGATCGCCAAAGGCGAATCGGAATTTGAAAAATACTTGGTCAGACTCATGGCCCATGGGCCATGGCTCACTGCCACTAGAATTGACCGAAATAGTTAAACCTATGATTAGACTTGACATAAAGAAAACCTACAAGCTGTATATCGGCGGAGCTTTTCCGCGTACCGAAAGTGGACGGTATTATAAACTCGAGCACAAGGGGCAGTTAGTGGCCAATTTGTGTTTGGCGTCGCGTAAAGACTTTCGAAATGCCGTGGTAGCTGCCCGTAAGGCCCAAGATGGATGGGCATCAAAGACAGGTTACAATCGAGGGCAAATCCTCTATCGCATTGCCGAGATGCTCGAGGGCCGGGCCGCGCAATTCGTCGAGGAGTTGATCGCGGTAGGGGCAAAGCCACAGGCCGCAAAACAAGAAGTCATGGACGCTATCGACACGTGGGTGTATTATGCGGGTTGGTGCGATAAGTACCAGCAACTCGCGAGTAGCGTGAATCCGGTCGCAAGCCCGCATTTCAATTTTACCGCTCCGGAACCAACAGGAGTAGTGGCGGCCGTAGCTCCGGCCGATAGTGGATTGCGTGGTCTTACGCGCACTCTGGCTCCTATAGTCGCAAGTGGAAACACCGTGATCGCTCTGGCCGCTGAGCAATTTGGCCATGTGGCCCTTTCACTGGCCGAAGTCATTCACAGTAGTGACGTACCGGGCGGAGTGGTCAATCTGCTCACAGGTAATCCAGAGGAGTTGCTTCCGCATATGGCCGGTCATATGGATGTGGATGCCATAGCTTTAGCGTTAGCATTAGCTAATGATGGAGCCACTAAGTCGGCGGCGGCGGCGAATGTTAAGCGGGTGGTGACCTTAAGGGCCACGGACGGCTTGGAGAACATCACGGATTTCGTGGAGTATAAGACGACGTGGCATCCCATTGGTGCTTGAGCACCAATGAGCCATTGGCCATTAGCTTTGCGCGCAGTACACTTAGCATTCTAACTATTATCAGCAAATCATTTTCCAGCTTTGCAAACTGCGAAGCTTCTATGTAGCGCAGTCTTTTAGACGTTTCCAGAAAACTGATTACTTCGAAAACCGATCCTATTGATATTTCAAGAGACCTTCTGAACTCCGGTTCTGAAGACCTGCTGCAGCCTTCTGCAAAATTGGCTGCAATACTGTTCGAAGCTCTTCTAATTTGAGAGGTGATTCCATACCTTTCTTCAGAGGGGAACTTTTGAGTTACTTGATATATCAGTGGAATTAAATCCTGAGCCCTATTCCAACATCGTATTTTTGGAACTTTCTCATAGTTCAATGATATGTATACCCAAGGCCACCCACAAATCCATTGCCTAAGCTAATGGCCATTGGCTAATGGCTATTTCGTAGTTTTACGCCAAACACCGAAGCCCCATGAATTTAGAACACCTCCTCTCCCTGTCCATCGAAGCCGGCGTCGCGGCCGGAAAAGAAATCCTCGAAGTCTATGGAACCGAGTTTTCCGTCGATATCAAGGAAGATAGCAGCCCGCTGACCATGGCCGATCAAAAGAGCCACCTCAAGATCATGGAATATCTGCGCGGAACGGAATACCCCATCCTCAGCGAAGAGGGCGATTTGGCCGACTTCAGCATGCACTCGAATTGGCACACCTTCTGGCTCGTTGATCCGCTCGACGGCACCAAGGAATTTATCAAGCGCAATGGCGAGTTTACCGTGAACATCGCGCTGGTTCAGGAGGGCACACCTATCTTGGGCGTAATATACTTGCCGGTGACCGACACGCTCTACGCGGCCGCTGAAGGCATTGGTGCGTACAAGGCCGAAAATGGCCATAAGATCCATACCATTGGGGCCCTACGGGCCGAAGGCCATTCGCTGCCCATTCCCAACGACGGTCCCTTTACAGTGGTCGGAAGTCGCAGTCACATGAGCGCGGAGACTGAGGAATTCATCTCGGCCCTCGAAAAAGAACATGGCCAAATCGAGATTCTGAGTCGGGGAAGCTCACTCAAACTCTGCATGGTGGCCGAAGGCTCGGCACAAGTGTATCCGCGCTTTGCGCCTACTATGGAGTGGGATACCGGGGCCGGACACGGAATTGCGTTGCAAGCAGGCTGCGAAGTCGTGCGGCACGATTCCGGCGAACCGCTGACCTACAACAAAGAGAATCTGCTGAATCCTTGGTTCATCGTCCGCCGCAAGTAGTATGATTCCGGCCGAGTACCATATTTACGTCGCTTCGGCTACCTTGGTCGGACTCATTCTGGCGCTTTTTCGCAAAGGAAATAGAGCGGCACTCACGTTCTTCATGGCCGTTCTGGTACTCATCATCACCGGCGTGCTTACCACCGATGAATTCCTCAAGGGATTTGGCAACCGGCAGATCGCCATCATCTTTATGTTGATCTTCATCACAGGTGCCCTCCGCGATCATTTTAATCTGTTGAGTCTGCTCGACAAACCCTTCAAATCGGCAACCACGGTTCGCGACATGATACTCCGGATGACCAGTATCGTGGCTTTCGGATCAAGCGTGCTCAACAACACCCCCGTGGTCGCCCTCATGATTCCCTACATCGGCGAGTGGAGTAAAAAACGCGGCATTGCCGCATCTCAGTTGCTCATTCCCCTCAGCTACGCGGCCATCCTCGGCGGCATGATCACCCTTATCGGAACCTCCACCAACCTCGTCCTCAACGGTTTCCTCGAACAGAGCGGTGAACCCCTGTTTTCGTTCTTCGATTTTCTGATTCCGGGATTGCTGGTGACCGCGGGCGGAATCATTTACTTGGTACTCGCGGGACCTACATTACTGCCTCAACGGCAGGATGTGCTTGATCAGCTGGCCGATCCAACCCGAGAGTATATGGTCGAAACCAAGGTGCGCCCGGGCTCAAGGCTCATCGGAAAAAGTGTGCAAGAAGTCGGATTGCGAAATCTGAATGGTGTGTTCCTCATAGAGATCGTTCGTACCGAACACGTCATTACCCCCGTGGAGCCCGAGGAGGTGATCGAAGAAGGCGATTCGCTTATGTTCGTAGGAGAGACCGAGCGCATCGTTGAGCTGGTCGATGGCTCCAACGGGCTCGAGCTCAGCAAGCACACGGATTTCGACTCTTCTGAAGACCGCACTATCGTAGAGGCTGTGATCCCGGCCAACTCTTCACTCATCGGTTCAACCGTGAAACAGGTGAATTTCCGGGAGCGATATCAAGCCGGAATTTTGGCCATCCACCGAAATGGCGAACGAGTTAGTGGAAAAATCGGTGAAATACGATTCCAGGCAGGTGACCTCTTGCTTTTGACCACCGGTCGCAGCTTTGCGCGGAACGAATTCCGCTTCAATAACCTGTACATCGTAAAGCAAGTTAAGAACCCATCGATAAAGGAAGCACCACCCAAGCGGATCTTCTTGGCCGTGGTCGGTTTAGTAGCGGTGGCCGGAATTTTCGGCCATGTGAACCTGTTCATGGCGACCTTGATCTTGCTGGCCGCCTTATTGGTGCTGGGTTTCGTGAACGTTGACGGCATGAAAAAAGAAATGGACGTCAAGTTGTTGCTGATCCTCGTTTCGGCTCTTGCCCTCGGTAAGGCCATGACCGAAAGCGGTGCAGCCGATCTCATTGCTTCCGGTATAGGTACCCAGTTCAAAGGCGCAGGTCCGATCGTTATCAGCATCGTTTTGTTCGCCGTTACGTTCGTGCTTACCAGCTTCATTACGAATGCCGCAGCTGTATCTATTGTATTTCCGATTGCGTATTCTCTAGCAACAGCAACGGATACAACGACTGGTGCTGTGGCTGTAGCTGAAGGCTATTATATGGTCATCGCCTTTGCCGCGAGTTGCGCTTTTATTACTCCCATGGGGTATCAGACCAATCTTATGGTCATGGGACCGGGAGGTTATCAATTCAGGGATTTCATGAGAATTGGCGGTCCATTGTCATTTCTTTACGCAGTTATTTCCCTTACCTTTGTCTGGATTCGATACGGATGGATATGAGCGAAAAACTGCACATCATTCCCCACGATCATAAGATCACTAAAGTCGACCGAAGTCGTGCACTCGGACAGCGTCCTTGTGTGGTGTGGTTCACCGGTCTTTCCGGGTCTGGTAAATCAACGGTAGCCAATTGCGTTGAGCAAGATCTCATGTCTCATGGTTTTCACACTTATTTACTCGATGGCGATAATGTGCGGACCGGACTCAATGGCGATGTCGACTTTACGGAGGCTGGTCGGATTGAAAACATTCGTCGACTTGGAGAACTGAGTAAATTGATGGTCGATGCCGGCTTGATCGTACTTACAGCCTTCATTTCGCCCTTCAAGGCGGATCGAAAACGCGTACGCGATCTTCTCGCCGCAGGCGAAATGGTAGAAGTCCATGTGGACGTACCTTTGGAAGTGGCTGAATCGCGGGACCCAAAAGGACTTTATAAGAAGGCTCGAAAGGGAGAGATTTCTAACTTCACGGGTATCGACAGTCCGTTCGAAGTGCCTGAAAACCCGGAGATCCGTATCGATACCGATAAAGACGACTTAGAAGAAAACGTTCGGCAAGTGCTGGAGGTACTTCTACCCAAAATCACCCTAGAGGATGAATAGATATTATTTGAAACACCTCCGTGAATTAGAGGCGGAATCCATTTATGTGATTCGCGAGGTGTATGCACAATTCAACAACCCTTGTCTGCTTTTTTCGGGCGGTAAGGACAGTATTATTTTGACCCACCTCGCCAAAAAGGCCTTTTGGCCGGCGCGGGTGCCGTTTCCGCTGGTGCACATCGATACGGGGCACAACTTTCCGGAAACCATTGAGTTTCGCGATGAGCTCGTTAAAAAACTCGGGGCTCAAATCGTGGTGGGTTCGGTGCAAAAAGCCATTGACGAAGGAAAGGCCTCCGAAGAAAAAGGGACCGATGCGAGTCGTAACACCGCGCAGATCCCCGCCTTGTTGGAGGCGATAGAATCGAATAAGTTCGATGCGGCCATGGGTGGAGCCCGACGCGATGAAGAAAAGGCGCGTGCCAAGGAGCGTTTCTTCAGTCACCGCGATGAGTTTGGGCAATGGAATCCAAAGAATCAGCGTCCTGAGTTATGGAACCTATTCAATGGGAAAAAGAATTACGGCGAGCACTTCCGGGTGTTCCCGATCTCGAACTGGACGGAGATGGATGTTTGGCAGTACATCCTGTTGGAGAATATCGAAATACCGAGTCTTTACTTCGCTCATGAGCGAAGTGTGATCTTGCGCGATGGACAGTATTTGAGCGACTCGGAATTCCTGAATAAGAAACCGAACGAGGTCCCCGAAATGAAAACCCTGCGCTTTAGAACCATGGGTGATCTAACGATCACTGGAGCTGTTGAAAGTGATGCCGATACTCTGGAGAAGATCATTGAAGAAGTGGCCAGTACGCGGGTGACCGAGCGCGGAGGTAGAGCCGATGACAAGAGGAGCGAAAGCGCGATGGAGGATCGGAAGAAACAAGGATACTTCTGATTCGAGCCGTTGGCTCGAGACAGTTTGTGGCAGGGCCACAAGTCGATTTGCTGGTGAGCAGCAAGTCTGTTTGCCGCGCAGCGGCAAGTTAGTTCGCCGGAGGCGAGTAAAGTTGCTGCAAAGCAGCAGGGAAATTCGCGTAGAGGGCGAGGATATTAGAGCTGAAGGCTCCCGGACATCTGCGTCTGGGCAAGTAGTGAGTAAGTAGAAGTCCCCCGTGGGCAGGGGCTGGGGGTGGAAAAATCGAGCCACAGGCTCGAGGATGTGAAAAGATGAAATCAGGTTGCGCTGCGCGCAATCAGGTTCTTTGAATAAGGTCGCTCAAGCGATCAGAATGAAGCTGTTAGCCTTAGCCTTAGCTTAGTTTAAGGGAAATTTGAACTTCGCTAAAGTTAGAAGCAGTCCATGGTCCACGGTCCAAAGTATAAAGAAGCCCATGGCCTATGACTCATGGCCAAAGCATAGAAAGAATGAACACCAAGGGTTACTTAGATATGGAACTCCTACGCTTCACCACGGCGGGGAGTGTAGACGACGGTAAATCGACTTTGATCGGTCGTTTGCTGTACGATTCAAAAAGTATTTTCCAAGATCAGATCGAAGCCGTGGAGACGAGCTCGAAAACGCGTGGATTGGACCATGTAGATTTGAGTTTGTTTACGGACGGACTCAAAGATGAGCGCGAGCAAGGAATCACCATCGATGTGGCCTATCGCTACTTCGCCACGCCTAAGCGAAAGTTCATCATTGCCGATACTCCGGGACACATCCAGTACACCCGAAATATGGTGACCGGTGCGTCAACGGCCAACTTGGCGTTGATCCTTGTCGATGCGCGCAAAGGAGTGATCGAACAAACCTGTCGACACAGTTTTATAGCGAGCCTTCTCAAGATCCCGCACGTGATCTTGTGTATCAACAAAATGGACTTGGTCGATTACAGCGAAGATCAGTACGAGAAGATCGTGCAGGAATTCAAAGACTTTAGTGCCAAACTTGAGATCGGCGATATTCGCTTTATTCCGATATCGGCCCTGCATGGCGACAATGTGGTGAACCGTTCTGAGAACATGCCGTGGTACGATGGCTCTACACTACTGAATACCTTGGAAACCATTCACATCGGTTCGGATCAAAACCACATCGACGTGCGCTTTCCGGTTCAAACGGTCATTCGCCCACACAGCGACGAGTTCCACGACTTTAGGGGATACGCGGGGCGCGTGGCCGGTGGTATCTTGAAGCCGGGTGACGACGTGATCGCGCTACCGAGCGGGTTTACCAGCAAGATCAAGGCCCTTTACGACGGCGATCAGGAGATCAAAGAAGCCTTTGCTCCAAGGAGTATCACCCTGACCTTGGAAGACGAGATCGATATTTCACGAGGCGATATGATCTGCCGAGTGAATAATCAGCCCGAGCCCACCCAAGACCTCGACGTTATGATCTGTTGGTTCAATAACAGGCCGATGATCAACGGTGGAAAATACGCAATTCGCCACACGACCACCGATGCCCGTGCTATGGTCAAAGAGATCGTGTACAAGGTCGATATCAACACCTTGCACCGCGATGAAACGGACAACAACATTGGCATGAACGACATCGCGCGGATCCGCCTACGCACCACCAAACCCTTGTTGGCCGATAGCTATCGCAAGAATCGCAATACCGGAAGTATCATTTTGGTAGACGAAGGAACGAATGAAACGGTAGCGGCCGGAATGATCATTTAATGGGCAACTCAAAGAGCGTACTGATTCGAAGAATCGTACTCTCCCTGGGAGTGCTCGTTATGCTGTACGCGGGTATATCGTCCGTGAACTACCTCGATAAGTACCTTCACCTGAGCGACGAGGTGAGCTCGTACAACGGATTGATGCATGCCGTAAAGACCGGTGTGCCTTTGGATGCCCCCCGCCCCGAAAGCGTGATGTACGATCCGGATGAGGACTACGACGTATACGAGTCTCACAAGTTCATACTGTACTTCAACGTACCCGCCTATTTCGTCGTTAATGGACTCGGTCTTCGGGTCGAGAAATGGTATGGAGCCTGGCCTTTCCTCTTGACCATGGTGATCGCATTGGCGGCCTTGTGGATTCGTAAAAAGGATTCCGGACCAGAGGAACTCATCGTGCTGTTGATTCCGACCGTACTCTCCAGCTAGACCTTGTCATCGCTTCATTTCGTCCGCTATTATGGCTACATGTACGTATTCGGAATTGTGTGCTCCTTTGCTGCATACAAGCTTTACACTTCTGAAAGACCTTATTGGTTGCGGGTATTGGGTGTTCTTATTCTCCTTCTCGTTTCCGGACTCTTTCACCAAACGCTATTCTCTCTTTTGGCATTTGGGATCATCGCTCTCACCGTTGATTTCTTTACCTCGGGCCTGCGCAAGGAGTATCCGCGATGGCTCGTTATCGGAGGCGCTATTGGCATCACCGCTCTTTTAACGATAGCAGCAACGGTTCCGGCCGGCCGCTTGAACGTGGCCATCGAGCGATTCTTCCGCGAATGGGATCCATCGACCTTCGGGCAAGCCATAGGCAATTACATGTCGGTGAACAATCGCGAAGGAGCGGGTTGGTTCCTGTTTAACCTGATCTTACTCGTTGGCGGGGGGTATTTGTCGTTCAAACGCAATGATTTCTTTGCGCGGTTTTTCCGCCTTTCGGCGGGATATTTTCTTTTCGCCCTCGTGTTGTACTCCATGATCATGGGAGGGGTCTTTAATCCTCCTTTTGGCTTTAACAGGTACTATTTGATCGTACACGTGGCCTACCTGCTGTCGATAGTGACCTTCACCCACATGGTTCTCGCACAGGTTTTTGAACTAGCCACGAGGAGTTGGACACCCGCCGTGGTGATTACTAGTGCCGGTGCATTCCTGTATCTTGCCGCAGGCAATATTTTTTCGCCCTTTACCATGGATGAGCAAGATTTTAGCTTGATTCCGAGGCACGATCAAAAGGCACTCGACTATGTGACGGCACAGACCGATCAACTTGAAAAACAGGGCTCCGACGTGGTTTTCATCACGGGTCAGGTGGGTCTTTTACAGCATTACTTTCCGGACATTCCAGCTTATAAACTGGGTTCGAAAACGACCATCGACGACCTTCATGAAGCAGCACAGAATCATCCGGATGCGATCTATTTCTTCGTATAATGTTCAACAAGCCGCCGCGGCAGCCCGTGTTCGAGTTCGTGAAAGCGATTTACCCGGATTTCACCGGTGAAATGCTCATCAAAGGGAAACAATTGATAAGGGCATACGACGAATTGGCTCCTGCGATCAAGGAGAAATACGGACTAATGAACTAAATTCGGGTCCGAACAAAGCACAGACCTATGGCCAAGAAAGCGACCAAGAAGGCGAAGAGCAAGGACGTTAAAGCCTTTGAGTTCTTATCCGACAAACTCCCTTTCAGCACTTATCTCTGGGTAATCGGAGTGCCCTCTATACTGGGATTGATCGTATTCTACCCCTTTATTTTTGGCAGCGATCTCTACATCTTTAAAGACATTGGAAGCGACACGCTGAACTTGAAATACCCCAACCTGATCCACCTCGATCGCTACCTTAAAAACGAGGGCTTTCCGATGGCCTGGTCCTTTTACATCGGAATGGGACAGAACATGTATTCCGGTTGGCACTTTGGACTTGAGAGCCTCTTTCACTGGGTGTTTGATCTGTTCTCAGGTTCGGTTGCCGAGCGCATCGCCCGGGTTGCCTGGGCCAAGGCGCTGGCCATAGCGGTGATCACCTTCGAGTGGATCAAGCTGCGCAGCAACAACGAGTGGATCGCCCTATTTGCAGGTCTGGCCATGGCCTTTAGCGGATACGCCATCGTCGGAGGCTCGTGGTACGTGCACGATGCCTTTGTGCTCAACGCCGTGTTCGTTCTATGGGGACTCGACCTATTGTGGACCAAAAAGATCTACTTCGTGCTTCCTTTGGTGCTCTACAACTTCGGGGTCGACCCCAAACTCTTTTTCTTCTTTCAATTCGCTTTACTCTATTTCGTCGTTCGCGGTGTAGAAATGGAGTGGAAGCCCATTCAGTGGGTGAAGGAGGGCGGCCTCGCGGCCGGATTGGCAATTTTGGGTTTTCTAGGAAACGCCACCGGTTTGTTGACCCGCGTGACCACGGTGACCGACAGTCCGCGGATGTCGACCGCAGCGACCCTTTCTGAAGACCTGAGTGCCCAACCCATTTTTGCGATGCACGATGGCGGGCACTTGCTTACCACTTGGATGCGCACGCTGAGTAACGATTTGCTTGGTGTAGGGGGTGATTTCAACGGGTGGAACAACTACCTCGAAGCGCCGCTCTTTTACTGCTCTATACTGATGATCTTGCTCATTCCACAGCTGTTTTTGCTGGGATCGCGCAACGAAAAACGCCTATGGGGAATCGTACTTGGATTGGCCCTGATTCCACTGCTCTTCCCTTATTTCCGCTATGCTATTTACCTTTTTCAAGGAAACTACTACAAGAAGGCCCTTAGCTTATTCATCCCACTGATCTTCGTGCTCATCAGCACCAAATCACTCGAGGCCATCGTGCGCGAAAAACGCGTGCATTTGATCGGACTCCTTGCTACCGCGGCCGTAATGCTGTTATCGCTGCACTATCCGTACTACGATGGACGCTTAGAGCTCGTGAAGGCCGTTCGGGGGGTCGATACTTTCGCCGTGCTTTTGCTGACCGCCATATTGGTCGGCGTCCACTTTAAGAAGCTCGGCAAGGCTGCGCCGTATGCGCTGTTGGCCGTTATGATGCTGGACCTCGGATTCAACTCGGGCTACGCCTTCGGCGAACGCGATACCATGACCAAGCGCGAGTTGAAACAACGCGTGGGATACAACGACTACACCGTAGAGGCCCTCGAATTCATCGATGGGCAAGATCAAGGGTTCTACAGGTTGATCAAGGATTACGCAAGTGCCAACAGCATTCATCGTTCCCTGAACGAGGGTCGTGTTCTCGGATTCTACGGAACTACACAATACTCCAGCTTTAATCAGGCCAATTATATTCGATTCTTGTCGGAAATGGCCTTGATCGATTCAACCAAGGAAACCGATACGCGCTGGGCAGCCGGGGTAGAGCGGAATCCACTCTTATATCCCTTTGCCGGGGTCGACTACCTCTTGCGCAAGACCGAAGTCACGCACCCCTTGCTGGTCAACTCTTACCAGCCTGTAGGCACAATTGAGGGCATTAATATTTATAAGAATCAGCATCGCTTTCCATTCGGGGCGTTCTACGATTCGGCCATCAGCGAAGATACCTTGTTGGCCATGGGCGAGACGCAGCGGGCTTTTCAGGTATACGATCACATCGCGCTAGGATCTGATGATCTGAGCTCTGCCGCGAAGGTAGAGCGAGTCAACACTAAGAACCTCACCGTTCAGCAGTTTCAGCAAATCATCGATCGCCGGGCCGCGGCCGGAACCTTTAGCATGACCTCCTTTGGACAAAACCGTATTGAAGGAACGCTCGATGCGCCATCAGAGGGCTGGTTGTTCTTTACTATTCCTTTCGACGAAGGCTGGCGCGCCGAAGTGGGCCAAAAAAAAGTAGTGCCGGTTCGTGCACAACTTGGGTTCACGGCCATACCTGTGGTCGAAGGCCCGGCTCAGGAAGTGCAGCTTTACTTTGTTCCACCGGGTTCGAAGGAGGGGGGCTTTGCCTCTTTAGCGGCTTTGATCGCCTGGCTGGGTTTGGCCTTTGTCGATTTCCGAAAGTCGCGCTCGAACCCACCTATCGAAGAGGTTGGGAACCAGGATGCAGAGCAAAGCTAGATTTTATCCTCCGTGAAAGAACTGATCAAAAGAATAAAAAGAGGCGTTGAAGACGGACTAAAATCAATCAGCTTTGTCATCGGTAGAGGGTCCGCCCAACCAGATGATTTTCCGGATTTTCTCGGTATAGGAGCCCAAAAGTCGGGCACGACATGGCTGCACACTTGTTTGATAGCTCATCCTGAAATTTATCTTCCCGAAGAAAAGGAAGTCCACTTCTTCGATTGGAAGTACTGGAAGAGCTATTCCTGGTATCGAAGAAAATTTATTCATGCAAAGGGTCGCCTAAAGGGAGAGATCACTCCGGCCTACGGATCCATTACTGAACGCAGAATTCGACACATAGCCCGGATGAATCCGGACCTAAAGGTCATTTACCTATTGAGAAACCCGATCGAACGGGCTTGGTCTCATTCGAAGATGGTCTTGTGTAAAATTCAAGGAAGGCCTTTTGAAGACATATCGGAGGGCCAATGGATCGCGCACTTCGATGGTCAGAAATCCGAAAAGAGAGGCTCATACACCGAAACCTATGTCAAGTGGAGTAGGGTATTCGGAGAAGAGCGGATCTTCGTGGGGTTCTATGAACAAATAAAAGAAGATCCGGAAGGTCTGCTCAAGGATATCTTTCGCTTTTTAGGTCGAGCCGAGGATGTGGATATGAGTCTGCTTCCCACTGCTCAAAAGTCGAATGTCGGACTGCAAGAAGAAATTCCGCCGCACTTAAGGGCCTATCTGCACCAAAAGTACGCCACTGAAATAGAAGCTTGTTGTGCCCGTTTTGGATCATGGGCCTGCGATTGGCGTTAGCGCTTTCCTCGAATGGTTTTCAAGAGCACATCCCAGTCGCTCGTTTTTGGAAGTAACAAACTCGCCCACGAAATTTGTAGGTGTTTCTTTACGGTACGCCCAACGATAAAACAGGAAATGGCATAGGCGGCCAAGGTAGCATAAGCCGCTCCAAGTATGCCGTATTTTGGAATCAAAACGATGTCCAAAGCGATGGTGACGATGAGGGCCGTGACATTGGCCAGTAAATTGAATCGGATTCGATCTTTGGCGTTGTTGTACGATGAAAAATAATTGCGCAGATAAGCGAAGATTATGGCGATAGAAATCACCTGTAGGGCTGATACTGCAGGGGAGAACGCACTTCCATAGATCAAATTTACGATGGGGCTCGCAAAGGCGATTAGTACGATGACCGGCACTATAATAATGGTGGTGAGGATTCTGAGGTAGACGGGATAGGTATTGACCGTTTCATCTCGATTCATCGTGGTGAGGTAGGGGATTATGACCTGATTCAAAGGTTGAACAAAATCTAAAAGAAAATTCGTCAAGGTCGTAGCCACGCCATAGAGCCCTAGAGACACGGAGCCAGAGAGGTATTGAACGAAATATACATCGAGCCGCTTATTGAAGAATTTGCTGAACATGTTGCCATAGCCAAGCGAAGTATATCCGAAATAGGTTTTGAATTCGGACTTGGTCCAGTTAAAATTCAGACGAGGTCGCGCACTAGGGAGGTAACCAATGAGTACCACGACTAGGAGTCCGATCTGCAAGGCGGTCAAAATATTGAAAAGTACACGTAGGTCGGCGTTAAAACCACGGGTTGTCATGACGTATAACAAACCGCTGACCAGCACATTGACCACACCGCTCAGGAGCATCACATTATTGGATCGAATAAAGGACTTGCGGCCTTTGAGGTGGGCGTGCATGAAAATTTGGGCGAAGTGGTACGCGAATGCCGCTAAGAAATACCAGGCGAAAGGCGAGTCTTGAAACCCTTTGGGCAACAGCCAAAGAGCAATCCAAGAAGATTTTGGCGCGGCGAGGACCAACAGGTTCATAACGGTGAAAGACCCTAGAAACAACAAGAGCACGAGGGAAACGATCTTGGACTCGTCGATTCGCTTTGAAGCACTGAAATAGAGCACTCCATGTGTCATGTTGAAGGCCACGGCCATAACCAAGAACTGAACGTTTGTAGTGATGTACTGGAAGACACCAAATCCTTCGGGGCCGAGCAAACGCGTGATGATCACCGAATGCAAAAAGGCCAGGATCGAAATAGGGATCTTGGTCAAAAAGGTAGCCCGCATATTTTTTTGCATGTCCGCGGCCATCAGTTCGATCGAAATAATTGGGTCAACAGATTCAACTGGATTGGCTTTAGTATATCCTTCCAATGCTCATCGTAGAAAAATCCTTCGACCCCATCGCGGAACTGATCAACCGTTCTCGGATTCCCTGTGCGAATATGGTAGACGCGCGATTTCATTTGTTCTTTGTACCCGCTGTAGTCGAGTTCCATAAAAGCGGAAATGGATTTCATGGCCTCTTGCTCGCGCAAGGCTAGGTCTTCGTGATGTAGCGTAAGCGATTGGCTTTCGGTGGTATACCGCCTCAACCAACGCTTAGCCAAAAGGTGGAATAAAGCATACTGGAACAGCGCTTTGAAGAACCCGTGGCCGTGCTTGCGGTACGATGCGATGTTTTCCTTAGCTCCCCGTTTGAGGTATATCACCTTGACCTCGATGTCGGGGTCGGTCCACAAGACGAGGAGTCGCCAAAGGCTTTTGGAGGTGTCGACCAGCCAGGTACTGCGCGATTCAAAGGATTTTGCGTGTTCCAGCGCGGCGGCGAGCATATGGGCGTCGCCGTGGTTCGATTTGGCCTTTACCGGAAGTCCGAGCAGCAGCCTTAGGGTAATGCTCCAACGCATCCAACGCGATCCTTTATTGAAGACCTGGAGGTTTTGACGGTACAGCGCACCCCAATATTCACATTCGAGCGTGGGCTTTTTACAGGTGCAAATGCGGCTGAGCTTGTGCTCGCGCGGAAACACCTTGACTTCGCCGAGGTTCCAGACTTCGGGAACGGCGCCGAGAACAAACCCCAGGAGGCTCGAACCGGAGTAGCTCATGCCCAAAACGTAAAGCACCTTCACCCGGCTCATGGTTTCCAGGCGTTTAGTTGAAGCCCCCATTCGTTTTCGAGCCGATCGACGTCGGCAGCGAATCGATCCCAATATTGAGCGTTGTAGGCGGAGTCGAATTTAGGGAATTCCGAAGTGTGCTGATTTTTTTGAAGTACCCAGTTGCGCAGCTTGCTACCGCGGGCCCGCTCTACCACGGATGTGAGTCCGACCGCGCTCAATTGGCGTACGAGCGCGTTTATACCGTTCTGCAGAGCGGGTATACGGGTCGATTTAGCCTGGTTGCTTTTGCCAGAGGCGTTAAGGAACACATCGGGCCGCAGGCCCAAAAACTCAAAAAGGCGGTAGGCGGTGGAAGCGGGATCCGAGAGGATTTCGTCCAGAGCAATGAGGTGGATCTGTTTTCGTGGAAAATGGGCGAGCCAGAGATCGAGTTGTTGGGCATACCGACTGCGCTCGGTGTACTCGGTTTCGTGCTGCATGACCTCTTCGAAAGAGCGGGTTTCGCGCCTGTGGTTGTAGCGGGCCATGACCCATTGGCTAAAGGCGCGCTCGACGGGCTGGCGCAGGTTGGCGACGATCTTGATGTTCGGGAAAAGTGCTGCGATGCGTTCAGCCGCCGCCCGATCCCAGAAATAGTTCGGTGTGACTTCTAAGTGGTATAGCTCGTTCTCGGGGTCATTGAAGTACTTTGCAAGGCCTGCAAGGTCGGACTGGTAAGCCTTTTTACGGGTCGCTTGATAGTATGATTTACGGTCGTTGAAGAACTCGAGCTCTTTGGGGTGCCACACCGCTACATCGGGGTGCTGCCGAGCCATGTCGGATACCCACGTAGAGCCCGCTTTTTGCGCGCCGATGCCCACCGCATGTAGTTCAAAGCTGCTCATGAACGAATTTCACCAGATTTTTAGCTCGGTTCTCCCACGAGAACTGCTGTGCAAAGGTAGCATTGCGCTCGCTCATGGCCAGTCGCAAGTCACTTTGGGCCGCTATTTTACTCATCGCCTGGGCCAGGGCTTGCGGGTTTTCGGCCGTAAAGAATAGAGCGCTGTGATCGTCGAGTACTTCGCGTAAACTCGGCAGGTCGGAGGCTACTATAGGCAGCCCGTGCGCCAGGTATTCAAAAAGTTTTAGCGGCGAGGTGTACCGCGCACTAATGGTTTCGGTGGTGTTGGGCAGTATGGCGGCATGGTGCCGTTCGTACTCTTTTTGTAGCTCGTGGTCGTTGAGGTAGCCTCTCCAATGGATGAACTCATTGATACTCCATTCACGACAGCGGGCTTGCATGGACTCAACTTCAGATTCGCTGCCACCACAAATGGTCACGCACAATTCCGGCTCATCCTTCGAGAGGATCTTTACCGCATCGATCAGCGTATCCAATCCTTTCCACTTTTTAAAACTGCCGGCGTAAATGAAGCGAACCGGACTGTCGTGGAGCTTTTTATTTATTTGTGCCTGCGGCACGATGCGCACTCCGTCGGGCAGTACATGAGCGGGTTGGGCGAGTGAAAAATCGGACCGCAGGTCCTGCAAAAGACCTTTCGTTATGGGCGTTATGGCATCGCATTGTTTCAGCGCGCCGGCTTCCATAAAGCGCATGACCTTTGACGAAGACCGGTGGTATACCTTGTGGGGTTCGTACACGATGTAGCCGGGAATATTTTTACGCTGCCCCGTAAGCCACAGGTAGAACAGAAAGCCGAAATCGCGCGTGTAGATTACGTCGAACTGCTGTTTTTGGAGTTCGCGGACCACGGCCTTGTTGTATCGATAGCGCGATCGGAACTCCGCGATGAGGTTCGTCGTTCGCAAGCTTACGTTCAATGGAAGCACCGTCTTGTCTACATTCAATCCGAATTGTTTCGAAATGAACGACCGCTCGGCGGATTCATAAGTAGAACATAAGAAGCGGAGATCCACTTGAGTAGAGAGTCGGTCTACGGTATTCAGCGTTTGCTTTAGGTTGGCACTGCGCCGGCCAAGTTCGTTTTGGTACACGTAGGCCCAGCGCATAGATCAGGCTTTGATGCGGGCTTCGACGCCTTGATTGGTGTAGAGCAATCTGAGTAGCACATTCTTCACATATTTGAGTCCATGTGGGTAGTATAGATTGGGCTTCATAAAAGTGAATATTTTGCTCTCTAGGACTTCGTACCCGCTTTTTTCGAGAAAGCGCTCAAACTCGGGTTGATTCCACTCGCGGAGGTGCTCCACCTTGGGTGATCGAGTATTGTCTTTTCCCCGCAATCGGTCGCGTTCGGGAGTCGACAAGAAAATGCGGGTATTGTCGTCTGCAAAGCGCTTGATGAAAGCGAGTAAATTGTCTGGTCGTTCTAGGTGCTCGATCACGTCGGAGCAAATGATGGCGTCGAAAGTGCCTAAATCGTGGTCTACAGGATCGTCAAAATTATCCGCGTGGAACGATGCGTTGGTATACTTTGCGAACTTCGTATTGCAGTAGTCGACGGCATCGGGCTGATCAATACCTACCACCTCAAAGTTCTTTTTACCGAAAAAATGCATGAGCTTGGTTCCCGGTCCGCAGCCAACATCCAGAATGCGCGCTTGAGGTTGTTTTCGGTACTTTTCGTATACCCACTTATAAAATGAATACTGATACACGAGCGAGCTGGCGATGCGTTGGCGGTTCCAGTACTTGGTGCCGTCGGTTCGGTTGTCGTCGAAACTCACGTTGGAGGTTCCGTGGATGTAATCTTTCTTTATTTCGTACATGCAATGGCGTTTAGGCTATTGGCAAAAAAGATCTTCTTTTGTTCGAGCAGGAAAGGTACGGCCTTTTTGTTCAAACGAGGGTTTTGGTACTGGCCCAAGACCTCGTTTTCGTTCATCCCGAACCCGCGTTTGGGCTGATTCAAAACTTCTTTTGGCAGCCGGGGCACCAACCACTCTTTGTAAAGCTTTTTAAGTTCGCCGCCGTAGAGCACATCGGGGTGTAATTTGGCCGACCACTCGAAAAGTCTATGGTCCAGGAAGGGGCTTCTTAACTCAATGCTATTGGCCATGGACATGCGATCGGCCTTGACCAGGATATCGCTCAGGAAACTGTGTTGCCAGTCGAACACCTGGGCCTGCTTGGCCAATGGCCAGTCGTTGTCGGTAGGCCAGCGGTGGCGGACCTCTTCGGCCGGATTGTAATCGCCCAGTTGGTCGCGATAATCCCGGGTAAACAAATGGGGCCACTCGTCCCGCGTGAATCCGCCTCGCAGTTTGATATAGAAGTCTTCGAACGTGTCTTTTGATAGGAATCGTAGAGCCTTGTCGATATCGTGTCCGGGCAGCAATCGCCGGCTCAGAGCATGGGCGCCGCGCATAAGGACCGTGCCGCCGCCTTTAGAGTAGAGGTCGAGCTGCTTGTAGCGCTTGTAGCCGTAAAACAGTTCGTCGCCCCCGTCGCCGCCCAGCATCACAATGAAGCCTTTTCGGCGCGCTTCGCGGCAGATCCAGTAGGTCGGAATACTCGAATTATCGGCAAAGGGCGTATCGAAATGCCGCATGATGTGGTCAAAATCGGCCCGGTAGTCGAATTCTTCCGGTGTGGCGATCACCAAGTCGGCCTTTTTTTGGACCATCACTTTTTCGACCAAGGTCCGTTCTTCATCGTTCAACGCCACATGTAAACCGGTCCAGTGTTGGTTGAACAGGGTCGTCATGCCCATGCTGTCGAGTCCGCCGCTGAGGAACACGCCGAGAGGCACATCGGCCCGTAGACGCAGTCGAAGGGCATCCTTCAATAATTCATCGAGCTCCGCGATGGCATCGTCGGCCGACGGTCGCTGCAGGTCAAAGGTCGGCTGCCAGTAGTGTTGTGGAGAAGCTAGATCGCCATTGGGTGTCCAGATGAGGTAGGATCCGGGCGGCAGGGTGTGGATGTCGGAATAGGCCGTTCGCGGTTCCGGATTGTACGAAAACGCGAAGTACTCGGCCAGCACTTCGGGCCGTTCCGTTCCGACACCTTCGATTTGGAGCAGTGCTTTGAGTTCGGAGGCAAAGGCCAGGATGTTTTTTTGGTAGCGGTAGTACAGCGGTTTTTGTCCCATGCGGTCGCGACAGAGCAGAAGAGTTTTTTGCCGGTCGTCCCACAGCGCCAAAGCCCACATACCGATAAAGCGGGAGAAGCACTGTGTGCCCCACTCTAGGTAGGCGGCGAGCAGCACTTCGGTATCGCTTTCGGAGTGGAATCGGTGTCCGAGTTTTTGGAGTTCGGACCGCAGTTCGAGGTAGTTGTAGATTTCGCCGTTGAAGGTGAGGGCGAGGTGGTCTTGTATGCGGGGTTGGGCACCGCCTGCGCTGAGGTCGATGATGCTGAGTCGGCGGTGGCCGAGAGCGAGGTAGTCGTTCAGGTAATACCCTTCGGCATTGGGACCGCGATGGGTCATGGTCCGGTTCATGCGTTCGATGAGCTCGCGATCGGGGGAAGTTATACCACTAATGCCACACATGACGTAAAGGTGCGAAAAAACAAAAGAGCCCACTTCTTAAAAAGTGAGCTCTGTTTTGGATCGTTAAAAAAGTGAGATTTATTTCTTCTTTTTTACTTCGTACCCGAGCGCCTCCAATTCTCTTTTCATTTCATCGGCGCGGGCTCCGCTGCGTTTAGCGAGTTCTTTGTCGATACTGGCCGACATACCGAGGAGTTCGTGCTCTTCGAATTTACTCAGGAATTGATTGGCGAAAACGGCTTTCAAAGTTCCGTTGTTGTTTTGGTTTTCTCGTATTTTTTCAACGAAAAATTTTGGTGTTAACTTAGTTGACATAGCGACATCTTTGTTTTTATTCTTTTCACAAATATATCATTATTATTTAATTGTTCTGGTCTTAAGCCGTGTTAATTCTTGTTTCTTTCAATTTCCTCGTTTAAGAACACTCTTTCTGTACTTATTCGTACCACATTTTATTGATGAAAAACGGGTCACGTCCATTTTGTGGGGAGCGTTTGAAGAATTCCTACATTTCGTTCAAAAGAAATGGGGGATTTGGTATTGGAAGCCCCAGGGCATGTTTTTCCGAGTGAGCTATTGGAGTACTTCACAATCGTAGAGTCGGGCATTCAAGTAGATAAGCCAACCGG
>JAGWBA010000018.1 GCA_021296215.1 Flavobacteriales bacterium | reverse complement strand
TTCCACTCATAACTTAGCCTAATGTAGGTACTTTTAAATTTAACCTAGCAAGTGGTCTAAATTTCGGGGAGTATTACACGCAGTGATAATTGCGGGATCGCAAGTATTAGTTTAAGTAAAACAGATTTTGATTGTAACGACGTTGGTGATGTAGTAGGTCCTCAGTCTGTTATGGTTAGTGTTTCTCCTAGAACCGGATATACTACCTATACCGAGGATTGGCAATCATTTACAGCGACAGGAGACGGTTTGTTGCAAAGCATTGTAATAAACCACTCTAACCCGCAGGCGAATACAGCGCCGTCTAATATTAGCTTGGAGCTTTATCAGGGAGAAGGAACTTCCGGTACACTTTTAGCTTTAGCGACTAATGTTGTAACAACGCCTCCGGGACTTACCTTCAGTGACCATACCTACACTTTTGGGAATATTCCTATTCAAGCAGGACAAGTATACACATGGAAGTACTCTACGGCGGCAATTAGCTACTCTTGGATTTCGACAAACGTTAACGACCCCTATTCAGGAGGGCGAGCGGGAAGCTTGTCGTCAAACGACTACATATTCAGTGTAAACACAGCGAGCTTATCACCGCCAACAGTCACATTAACGGTTACGGTGTTGGCGCCAACACCGTGACCTTAACAGTGACGGATGTGAACGGTAACGTGAGCACGTGTACGGCTACGGTAACGGTGGAGGACAATATAGATTCGACAGCGGCATGTCAGGACGTAACGGTACAGCTTGATGCCAGTGGTAATGGGAGTGTAAGTACGAGCGATGTGGACAATGGTTCAGACGACAACTGTGGTATTGCGAGTGTGGTACTGAGTGAGACGGCTTTTGACTGCAGTGATGTGGGCGCGAATACGGTGACATTGACGGTAACGGATGTGAACGGTAACGTGAGCACGTGTACAGCTACGGTGAAGGTTGAGGATAATGTAGCACCGTCGGTGGTATGTCAGGATTTCACGGACCGTTTGCCTTTTGGAGGCACGTATACGTTGGATCCGATGGACATTGATAATGGCTCAAGCGATGCGTGTGGTATTGCGAGTTATGTCTTAGGTCAGACCGCATTTACGGCCGCGCATTTGGGCGCCAATACAGTTTATTTGACGGTAACGGACAACAACGGTAATGAGAGTGTTTGTAGTTCGACGTTTACGCTAACTTCAGATCCGCCCGAGGCGATTTGCAAGGATGCGACCGTTCAATTGAGCGCAGGAGGAACCTATACACTGAGTGCGAATACAGTGAATGACGGCTCGTTTAGTCCATATGGTACGGCGCTGCTCACTAGTGTAGCGCCATTCAACTTCGACTGTAGCGATGTGGGTCCGAACACGGTGACCTTAACGGTTCAGGATGCTTATGGAGGGGTGTCGACGTGTACGGCGACAGTAACAGTGGTCGATGTAACGCCACCTACGGCGGTATGCCAAGACGGGAGTGTTGATTTGAATGCATCGGGCAGTGTAACGATTACGGCCGGCGATGTAGATAACGGCAGCAGTGGTGCGTGCGGTATGGCGAGCCTGAGCTTGAGTCAGACGAGTTTTGATTGTGGTGATATTGGAGCCAATATGGTAACCTTGACGGTCAAAGATGCGAACGGCAATGTGAGCACTTGTGCGGCAACGTTGACGGTAAGTGATGTGACGGATCCGGTGATGGTGTATCAGGACGTGACCGTTCAGCTGGACGCGAACGGTTCGGCGGTGATCACTACGGCGGACGTGGACAACGGAAGCAGCGATGTTTGCTCGGGAGTGACCTTGACGCTGAGCGAGACGATGTTCGATTGCACGGATATCGGTGTTCAAAGCGTGACGCTGACCGGAATGGACGACTCGGGTAATTCGTCTACCTGTGTGGCCAGTGTAACGGTTGAGGACAACATCGCGCCGCAGGCGCAGTGTCAGGATATTACACTGCCTTTGAACGCGCAGGGTGTGGCGAGCCTTACGGCGAGCATGGTCGATGGGGGAAGCAGCGATAACTGCTCGGTAGCGAGTATGAGCGTGAGTCCATCGAGCTTTGATTGTAGTGATATTGGAGCTAAATCGGTGACGTTAGCGGTGACCGATGGAAGCGGAAACGTGAGCACATGTACGGCCAGTGCGACGGTGGTGGATCAGACGGCTCCGCAGGTGAGTTGTCAGCCTTACACCCATACCTTGACGAACGGTACGGTGACCATAGATCCGGATGATTTTGCCATTGCGACGGATAATTGTGGTGGGGCGAGCTTATCGGCTAACCTGAACACGTTTAACTGTAGCCAAGTGGGGACCTATAGTGTGGTGGTTACGGCCACCGATACGGAAGGAAACAGCAGTCAGTGTACAGCGTCGATTACGATCGTGGACAACTCGGCTCCCACGGCACTTTGTGAAAACGCGACGGTAGTGCTTGATGCCTATGGACAGGGTAGTTTAACGGCCGCGGATATTGATACGGGAAGTTCCGCCGGATGTGGCGGTGCGCTGACCTACGGTTTGAGCAAGACGGATTTTGACTGCTCTGATGTGGGCACGCAAAATGTGACGCTGACCGTGACCGACGGCAACGGGGCTACGGCTTCGTGTACTGCTCAGGTTACGGTGGTTGACAACACCGCTCCGACGGCCATTTGCCAGAACGCCACAGTGGTACCGGGTGCCAATGGGCAGGGAAGTATAACCACGGAGGACATTGATAATGGAAGTAGTGATGCGTGTGGCTCGGTTACCCTTTCTTTGAGCCAGACGAGTTTTGATTGCTCGGATGTGGGCACGCAAAATGTGATCTTAACGGTGACCGATGAAAGTGGCAACACGGCGACGTGTACGGCCGGTGTATCGGTGGTTGATCAGACAGCTCCTGTTGTGAGTTGTGTTAATCCGACCGTAGTGCTCAACGCCAATGGGCCGGTATCTGTTGGTGTGTGCCAGTTGGCCACGGCTACGGATGTATGCGGGAGCGTTAGCCTAGCGGCGAGCCAAACCGTGTTTGATTGTGACGATGTGGGCACGGTCACGGTCACGACGACCGATGTCAATGGCAACACGGCTACATGTACCTCGACGGTGACGGTGGTGAACAATAGTATTCCGGCACTTACGTGTAAGAATGCGACGGTTCAGCTCGACGCCAACAGCGATGCGAGTATTACGACTGCGGATGTGGTGGCTTCGGCATCGGCAGTTTGTGGGGTGAGTTCGATCAGTTTATCGAAGACCCGGTTCCACTGCAGTGATTTGGGAGCGAACCCTGTGGTGGTGAGCGTAACGGGAGTCAATGGTCAAACGGCTACGTGTACGGCAACGGTAACTGTGGAAGACAATATAGCCCCGTCGGTGACCTGTCAGAACGCGAATATTTATCTCGATGCTAATGGCCAGCCGATCTTGACCATTACGGACTTTGGGCTAATTTTCTCTGACAATTGTGGGGTAACGGGAGCAAACTACGACATCAGTCAGTTCGACTGCGATAATGTGGGCGTACAGCGCTTGGCTATTGATGTATTCGATGCCAGTGGGAACACGACAACCTGTATTTCGACGGTTACGGTAATCGACACGATAAAGCCGGATGTTTCTTGTCAGGACGTGAGCGTGAACCTAAACGGTTCGGGTATGGCGAGCATTGGTGTGGCCGATGTTTTGGTGTCGGGGTCGGACAACTGTCCGGGCGTTACTTATGCCCTAAGCAAAACGAATTTTGATTGTAGTGACTTGGGCACTCAGAGTGTGACCTTGACGGCTACGGATGCGTCGGGCAATACAGAGCAGTGTACGTTCGTGGTGACGGTTAGCGACCCGATAGTGCCTAGTTTGCAGTGTCAGGATATTACAAGTAGTATTGGTGTTTCTGGTGTGGTATCGATCCGGGCTTCGGATGTAGTGGCCTCTTCGAGTGATAATTGTGGGGGTTGGAGCCCGTCGTTGTCCGAGAGCAATTTCGATTGTAGTGATGTCGGAGCCAACACGGTTACGGTCACGGCAACGGATGTATCGGGCAACACGACCACGTGTACGGCTACGGTGACGATCGTGGATCAGACCGGGCCTTCGATGACCTGTCCGAGTGATATTATCGTAAACAACGACCCAAGCACATGTGGTGCTGCTGTGAGTTTTGCCACGCCTACGGCAGTAGACGGATGCTGAACGGCAACGGTGACTCAGACGGCAGGAGGGGCATCGGGCAGTACTTTCCCTATAGGAACGACCACAGTGAGTTTTGAGGCGGAAGACCCTTCGGGCAACAAGACCGCCTGTAGTTTCAACATCACGGTGGGGGATAATGAAGCGCCATCGGTATCGTGTTTGTCAACGGTATCGGCCAGTGCGAACAGCAATCAAACTTCGGAGGTGGTGACCTTTACCGGACCAACGGCGGTGGATAACTGTGGAAGCGTTCCCGCGGTATTAGTATCGGGTATTGGAAGTGGCGGAATATTCCCTCTGGGGGTCACCACTAATGTATATTCATTTACCGATGCTTCGGGGAACTCCAGTACGTGTACGTTCGATGTTGTGGTTTCGGACCCGAATGCTCCGCAGCTGAACTGTCCTTCGAACATCAACGTCAGTACGGATCCGGGGTCGTGTGATGCCGTAGTGATTTTCAGTGCTCCGGCGGTAGTGGGGGGTAACAGCAGTTTCTATAGCGTTCAGCGGATCGACAACAATCAGAGCTTGGTATCGGGATCGGCCTTCCTGGTTGGAACCACGAATATACAGTGGTCGGTTTCAAAGACGGGAGGTCAAGCCGTTTCGTTCTGCAGTATGACGATCACCGTTTCGGATAACGAAAGTCCAGTGATCACTTGTCCACAGAACATCAGCGTATCGAACGATCCCGGACAATGTGGAGCGGTGGTGAACTACGCGACCCCAACGGTAAGTGATAACTGTACTTCAGGAATAACACCAACGCGGACAAACGGTCCGGCCAGTGGCTCGACCTTCCCGGTCGGAACCACAGCGGTGACGTATCAGGCGGCAGATGCTTCCTGCAATACTTCTCAGTGTACGTTCATTGTTACGGTGGCCGACTCTGAGCCACCAACGTTGACTTGTCCCTCGGACATTATGGTCAACACCACGGGTTCGGCCTGTAGTGCGATCGTGAACTATCCGTTCCCAACGGCCCCGGACAACTGTCCGGGGCAGATCACCATTACCCAGTCGGGCAACAACTCAAGCGGTACGTACGCTGTAGGGACCCATACGATTACCTTTATGGCGACCGATCAGCAGGGGAACTCCAGCACGTGCAGCTTTGATATTACGGTGAACTCCTCAATCACGGTCGATCTGGGAGCCGACATCACGGCCTGTTCTTCTGCGACGTTGTTGCCGCAAGCACCTTCGGGAGCGAGCTATTTGTGGAGTACGGGAGGGGTATCACCGAGTTTAACGGTGACGCAGTCGGGCACCTATTCCGTGACGATGACCTGGCCGGGAGGCTGTTCGGCCAGCGACGATATCGACGTAACGATCGCGGGTGTTCCGATGGTGAGCTTCAGTGGACTTCCTATTCCGAGCTTCATCTGTTTGGATTCTCAGCCGGCAACTTTGACGGGATCACCTGCTGGAGGAACCTTCAGTGGACCGGGTATGGGAGGAACTAGCTTCGATCCGTCCACTTCGGGCAGTGGAACCTTCACCATCTGGTACAACTACACCAATGCTGCGGGTTGCTCGGGAAGCGCATCTCAGCAAGTGACGGTACTGCCGTGTAATGTTGGCTTAGAGGAGCAAAGCGCCCGTATTCCAAAGCTCTATCCTAATCCGACCGCTGATCAGTTCACGATAGCTTGGGAACAGAACGTTCCACAGGAGATCGAGATCAAGGTGGTCAACACCCTAGGTCAGGTGGTTTACAGCGCACAACAAGACCCTATGGAAGACCGAATGACGATCAATTCCCGAGGCTGGGCCACGGGTAATTATACGGTAATCATACAACACGCCGAAGGAGTTGAACAGCTCCGATTGGTGGTCACCAGGTAAACTGGATATAACCCAGTTCCATGCCAAACCCTCGGTCCAACGACCAGGGGTTTTTTGCTTCGTGCCGTAGGCACAGAGGACGGAAAAGAAAGTTGAGAGTTTGATCATTGCGGGATGATTTCAATCAGGTTGGGTTGTGATGCTAGTCATTAAGGAAAAGTGGGATTTGAAGGAAATTTGATAGAAGGATCAAAAATGTAGCGTCATGAAAACCATTGCCAACCTGCTGCTTGCCACCTTATTTGTAGCCGTGTTCGGCTTGACCGAAACGCCGGCGCAATCGGCCACCGGAACGGAAATTTGGTCTCCTGTTGGGCCTCGTGGAATATCGCCGCATTGGACGTACAATCCGGAGTTGGAGTTCGATACGGATGGTAAGCCCGTTGTGGCATACATAGATCCGACAACGGATAAACCCACCGTAAAAAAGTTTGATGGAACCCAGTGGAATGCTCTCGGGACAGAGAGTTTTACCCTGATGGAAGCCAGCAGCATCAGCTTTTCCATTACCCCTGCCGGTAGCATTTACTTGGCGATGGTGATGGACGACAGCATTGCCGTGCGGCAATGGAATGGATCGAGTTGGGCGTCGGTCGGAGGCACGTATGCTTCGCCGGGAGGAGGAGCAAAACCGGTGTTGGAGTGTTCCCCTTCGGGCACGCTGTATTTGGCCTTTATGGATTATTACGACCTGTCGCATTGGGGCGACCCTCGCGTGATGATGTACGATGGGTCTTGGACGCCCATAGGCTATCCGGGGTTCTCCGACATTATGCCGTATAAGATCGATTTGGCTTTTGTGGGCGGACAAATATATTTCGGTGCTAAAGAAGGTAATTGGGGGGATAAACATATTGGGGTTTATACCTATGACGGTCAGGGATGGTCGACCCTCGATGACCCCGTTCTCGATGGAGGCCACTACAACTTTTCACTCGAAGGTACTTCGGGTGGGGAGTTGTTCTTGGCCTATACGGATGGAGATCAAGACAGCAAATTGACGGTAAGGGAATGGTCGGGCGGTAGCTGGACGTCCCTCGGTTCTCCGGGAATGGGCGACGATTATGTATTTCAGTTGGATATGTCCATGACTCCTTTGGGGTATCCCATTGTAGCGGTGGTGGAGGGAAATGCTGAAGAGCTTTGCGTATATGAATACATCAACGGTAGTTGGACCGATCGCACTCCGGCTCCACTGAATGGCCAAGCGGCCTTTTATGGTTCGGGTGTCGACCTTGAGTTTTCGGATCCGGGATATGCACATGTGGCCATTCAGGACGACTGGGCACTTCACGCGGTATCCGTCTTCATCAATGCCGGATCGATCTCCGTGCCCGAATGGGAACCGGACAAGGCATTCGGTCTATGGCCAAATCCGACCACGGGACAATTCTACTTACAGTGGAATGAAGGCACGAATCCGGTCACATGTAGGGTTTACGACACATCAGGTCGCATAATGGCCGAGGGTGAATCGATGCCTCGGCAACAGACAGAGGTTGGGCTGTCCGGATGCCGCTCCGGAGTGTATTACGTCGAGAGCGTTTCCGGAAGGTCGAGAGAAGTAAGGCGGATCATCATCGCGCCGTAGGCGCATGTAATTCGCTGCGCGAGTGTATTTACTTCTCAAGTTAATTCGCTTCGCGAGTATATCGGTGCTGTGCGCCGGGAAAATGGTTCTTTATTCCAAAATGCGAGATAGCCCCGGCTTTTAATCCGGGGATTCATAAATCAAGACGAATTCACCAGACTTCTACACGCAAGGCAATCATTTGGAGGTGTTCATCATCGCGCCGTAGGCGCAAAAACGCCAAAGAATATCCGGAACGAACAACGTCAGCGCCCCGACGTTCAGTTGTCACTTTGTGGGCTAACCTTGTTGTGTAAATTAGGCACCGACAATGGATTCTATGAAAAAGACAATTTGGCTTACGTGGTTCGTGTTGATGTTTTCGGCAACAGTGTGGGCTCAGGCGCGGTTGGAGGTGAGTATTATTTCGGGCAATACTGGCGAACCGATCGTGGGACACGTGGTCGAGATCGAAAACGGGGGCATTGGGTTTTCGTTAGAGCGTACGACCGACAAACAGGGAAAGGTCAAGCTAAGCGGATTATCGACTTCGGGGACTTACAGAGTTGTAAGCCCTGAAACAGGCTTGTATTTGCCTGCCCATTCGGGGTCGTTTTCGCTGCGATCGAACCAAGTGCAAAGCGTTACCCTCATTCTGCTCGAAAAGGCGAATTACTCGCTCGAGGAGGTGTCCGTAGTAGAGTCGTCGAATGCGCGTATGAATACCGTGAATGCGGAGGTCAGCGCCGAGCTCACCACGCGAGAGATTACCCAACTGCCGGTTGAAGGCCGTGATATTACCCGCGTATTGTATCGGCTTCCGAACGTGACACAGGCCACGGGCTTTTTCCCCGAAGCACCCAATGTGAGCATTAACGGGGCCAACGGGCTCTACACCAACTACACCATCGACGGGCTCGACAATAACGAGAACTTCTTAGGTGGACAAAAATTCGCGGCGCCGGTGGGGTTCGTGGACAATATCACCGTTCTGACCAACAACTACAGTGTCGAATACGGCCGGACCGGCAACGGGGTGTTCGATATCACCACCAAATCGGGCAGCAACGAAACCACGGGCGAGGTGTTTTACCTGCTTCGTCCCGGACCCGTGCTCGATGCGTCGTCGCCCTACGCCCAGCGCGACCTCACGGGCAATGCGGTAAAGGATGGTTTTCAGCGGCACCAGCGTGGCTTTGGTTTGGGGGGCGCCCTACGGGCGGATAAGACATTCTACTATCTCAATGTGGAACAAACCTTTGACCTAAAAGACAACCTCGTCAACGTGCCCCAACTCGGGATCAACGAAACGGTACCGGGCCAAAACAGATACACCTATGTGAGTGGAAAACTCGACCATTTTTGGAGTTCGCGATTCCGGTCATCGATCCGCGTGAATATGGGCTTGGTAAGCGTCGACTTTCAGGGGGGCGGACTCGAAGGTGGATCGACCTTTCCGTCGGCTGGCTACAAACAAGACCGCAATTCGCTGCTTGTTGCAAGTAAGAACATCTACACCGGCGACGACTTTGTGAGCGAAACCAATGTGCAGTTTAGTCGTTTCCGCTGGAACTACGCCGATCCGACTAATCCGACCGACCCCAATGTCACCGTACTCGATCCGCAAGAACAAACTGTGGCGCTGTTGGGACACCCGGGTTTCGTCTTCGATCAAACTGAAAACACCGTACAACTTCAGCAGAAATTCACCTGGTATCGGGACCGCCATACCATCAAAGCCGGAGCCATGGCCATGAGCAGTGGGCACGAGCTGTTCAGTGGCGGAAACCCCAACGGGAGCTACACTGTAAAGCTCACCCAGCAACAGCTCGGCGATTTAGCCGCAAGTGGCATAGGTTCCGGCCTCGGCATTGGCGATATCCCTTCTGATGTGGAAGTGCTGAACTACTCGGTCGAACTACAACAGAAGGCTTTTGGAACGACACAAAACCGTGTGAGTTTGTATGTCGAAGACCTCGTCGCGGTATCGCCGCAGTTGAACGTTACGGTCGGACTCCGATACGATTACGACAACCTATCGAAGGGTGGAAGCGAATCCGGTGATTGGAATAATATAGCCCCTCGATTTAACGCCAATTACCGCATAAATGAAAACAGCAGTATTCGATTTGGATACGGCATTTTCTACGATAAAATCATTTACGCCATTTACAGCGATGCACTACAGCAGAGCAGTACCTCATCGGACTTCAAAGCCCAGCTCCAAGCTTTGATCGATGGAGGGCAGCTTCCTGAGAGCACGGACATCGATGCGGTGACCTTCGATGGAAACCTCAGTGCTAATATAGTTGGGGTCGATTACCTACAAGGTCCTCCAGCTAGTGATTTACAAGATCAGCGCGAAACAATTTTCAGCAACGAGCGTCGCATCTTGAATCCGACCGGGTATGATAACCCCATGACTCATCAGTTCAATTTGGGTTACCAGCATCAAGTTAAAGGCAATATGCTCTTTTACGTGGACCTGCTCCACACGCGATCCCAGAATCTCTTCAGGTTGGTCGACGTGAATGCACCGGCCGCATATCCCATAGACCCAAACAACGTCGAAGTGCGCTCACAAGCACAAGCCGACAAAAGTCGAGACGTTCCGGTTTACGATGGGAGCTATGCCGTGGCCGATGGCGATACTTTGCGTGGCGCGGCGCGGGGAGTCGTTATTACTGAAACCGATGGAAACTCGCGGTATTATGCTGCAAATGTGAACCTCGTTAAGGAGCGGGGAAAAGACAAGTATGCGTACCGCCTCAGTTACACCTTATCGAGGTTAGAGAACAACACCGAGGACATCAACTTCCGTGCACAAGATGCCAACAACTTTGAAGATGAATGGGGGCCGAGCATCAACGATCGCACACATGTGCTGAACGGATTGTTGTATTTGTATCCGGCCGATGGATTCAGTGTAAGCGTAGCGGCATTGCTACAAAGCGGTCAGCCGATCAATCGAATTCCCGACGCTCAAATTTACGGGACTACCGACCTTAACGGCGACGGAAGGGCCTTTGGAGATGCCTATGTTGGTAACAGCGATCGCAGTCCGGGCGAATCGCGCAACAGCGATCGTTTGCCGTGGAGCACCACCTTTGACCTAGGAGTACAATACTCCTTTGAATTTAACGAAGGTGGGCGAATGGAAATTCGGGCAGATATATTTAACTTGTTTAATGCCGAGAACTTAAGTGGCTATAGCAACAATGCCACTCAGAGTAATCAGATTCAGGTGGGTCCGGCCGATTCGGGCGTTTTGGTACGTCGCAATGCTGCCCCGCCTCGTCAATTTCAGTTAGGGATTCGATATTTATTCTAATGAACGGTCAACGAAAAAGCGGGCGTAGGTTTTTATTTCTGTTGTTCCTTTTTTTTGGTTTTGGCCATCATCTTCATGATTTGTACCCGGTCGCCGTGGGAAATCAATCGCAGCTCGGGAGGCTTTGGAATAGGGGCAGTAGAGGCCTCTGAAAAAAATAATGATGCATGTCTGACTTCAACCATTTCGAAAGCGTTTATTGGGTCTTCACGCAACTCTGCAACGACGAATGTGCCCACTGCTATAACATGAGTGGCCCTCGCGGGGCTCGAATCTCGCTGGACGATTGCCTGGCCATCGTCGACAATTTGCCCGAAAAAATGGATCGGCTGATCTTGTCGGGCGGCGAACCGCTGGCCGAACGTGATAAGCTTTACGCCATATTGGATAAGGTTCGCGAACGATACGGCGATGCCGTTCAAGTAATGCTCCAAACTAATGGCGATTTATTGAATGCAGAGCGGTTGCAGATATTGATCGAAAAGGGAGTATCGCGGTTCGATATCGCCAGCATAGACCGCTATCACAAACATAAGGGTGAGCGACTTGGTGAGATCGCCAAGTTATTTGAAGCTGCCGGTGTTCGGAGCGACAAGGATCCGTTGATCGGGAAAGACGACCATGTGCGGCACGAGCTCACCTGGGGCTATTGGGGGGCTACGGAAGATATGTGGCTCGGGGGCAATTGGGCACGGGGGCGCGCCATGCTTACCGACACTTGGAAGCGAGACCCGAACCATAACCCTTGCGGAGTGCTGAGTGGCGCTATAGGCTTTTTAGGCGGTAAAGAAGTGCCAATGGAAGTGAGCATACAGCTATGGGCCATAAACCCCTGTTGTCCGGGCACCAAAGACGCCATGGGCGATGCCCGTACGGAAAAGGTCAGTGAAGTGGTTGAACGGGTAAGCCAGTCGGCCGTGTTTCAGCAGCTCAACGAAGGGAATCCGTGGGCCATGGGTGAGGCCATTGGGGTAACCGAAGAGCATGCCCGGACGCGAACTGAAGCGCTGGAGAACGTGTGTTTGTGGTGCGATGAATTCTTCGATAAGCATTTCGATATGCGCACATTAGCTGCCAGGCAAGACGCAATTTTGTGATAATCGATAAAAAGCTCCATCGGGCCGCAGGCCCAGAATGAAAAATCGCAAATCAATAGAGGACGGCGCGGCATTCAATTAAGACATGGCGGTATTCTGCTCTGCGTTTGAGGCAGAATTAAGCTCAAAGCCATGAAAACTATTATTACCATCGCTGCTTTTTTGGCATTTGCCTTAATGATTGTGCGGCCTGCGGCCGGACAAGATACTACCGACTATATTGAACTGGTCCGGAAAATGGTCGTGGTTACCTTGAATGACGGAGCCCAGAAAATAGGGTATTTGATCTCCGATGATGGGCGGGAGATCACGCTTGAAACGGCGTCCCTTGGGAATATTGTGATACCGAAGTATCAGATCAAGGAGATTCGTCAAATCAATGGTCAAGAGGGTAGTTACGAGCAATCGTGGGCCGAATATCCCTATCAAACGAGGTATTTCTTTACGTTCAATGGTCTACCGAAGCGAAGGTCAAAGAACTATCTGAAGACCTTCCCATTAGGGCTCGATGCTCAGTTCGGTATTACCGAAGATGTTCAGGTAGGAGGGATTACCACGTGGATTGGTGCGCCGATCATTGGAACCATCCAGGGTCGCTTTGACCTTGGACGTAAAGTGCATGGTGCTGTTGGGGGCTACGCGGGAACATCGAGCCGGGTGGCATTTGCACAAGATAACCCCGATTTTTTAGCCATCCCCTACGGAAGATTGACCTTCGGCGACGTTAGCAGAAACTTCATGATCGGATCCGGATCCGGATACGCATCATTATTGGACGGCCAATCGGGCGAAAGAAGTCTGATCATGGCAGGCGGAACAACGCCAATGGGCACCAAGGCCGGTTTTGTTTTGGAAATGTTGATCACTGTCGTGGACGGTACGTCGGTCGGATTAGTAACTCCGGGGATTCGTTGGCACGATAAGGTCGTGGACGGTACGTCGGGCGGATTAGTAACTCCGGGGATTCGTTGGCACGATAAGCCGGGTAGCGCCATTCAGTTTGGTTTAATGGCAGCCTTTGCCAACGGTGTTTTTGTCCCGGTTTCCGTTCCGGCCTTGAGTTTTTACAAGACCCTCGATTGAGCTATTGCTCTTGAACTAATCGTAGCACTTGAAACTCCGCAGGCTTCAACATGGCCAAGTCCATCTCAACGATTAATCGCCCCTCCTGTACGTCTTGTGTGGTCATCGTTTTTGCTTGTCCGACCGAAACAAAATACGCGCTTTCCGGCTTGACTCCTTGAAGCGCACCGGACCGGTACAGTTCGTTCAGGTAGTTTTCGACGGATCGCTCAACGCGGCCCCACAAAAGGGCGTCGTTGGAGCGCCCTCGTTGCCGATCTAAGTAAACTTCTACACCGGCCCTGATCCAATTGGAGAAACGAACTACGGGAATATATCGATCATCTCGATCCGTGGACAAAGCTCGGGCACCAGATCTTGTTGGTTTGCCCCCAGTGAACGATAGGGTTCACGCTCTGTTCTGTGCTATTGCCAACAAGTGTGCTGACTTCGGTCGGACTCAAGCTTTGCTCCAAGGTTCCAAATCCACTGATGGTCACGTTGGCTGGTGCTTTCCCAATACCTCTGGTATTATCTGTCTCTTCAACTTTGGCTGCAATGATGCCCGATAGCGGTTCGGGGTCTCCTGAAGAAGATCGTATTCCCGGAGCATAGTAGGCCCCGCATTGGGCATGCGAATGATTCGCCAAAGAGGACCTCAACCGCACAACTTCACTCATTAAGTCCGAGCATCGACGAGGCTCGGCCAGGTAAAAGGCATTGGGCAATATAGAAACGACATCGAGGGCCTTTTTTACCAAACGATCGTGGGCGTTCGCGGCCAAATAACGCATTTCGGGAATGACCTATAGGCGAATTCGTGGATTTTTCGAAAGCCGAATCAGCGCACTTTCGAGGTGCTCACGTCGAATGGGATGAGAGCGAGATGCTTTTAACCCTGCTCTGAATCCGGCCGCGGAGATCACCATGGCTTGGCGACCTCCGTTCGCAAAATAAAGCTCCAGGGCGCGTTTTAGCTGAAAGTCTTCGTCGGCGCTTCCCGGACGTGATTCAAACTGCGATTCGAACTCTTGTATGGAGCGCACTTCAACACCCCTGCGCTGATGGGTTCCGCTCCGTTGGGTATAACCAATAAACGCCGTTGGCCCCAGCGGATAGGAGCTAATGGTGTCGAGTTCTTTGATGCGTACGAATCGTCTAGGAGGGCGCATTTTGGCTTGGATTTACTAATTTACTCCAAGCTTAAAGATATGAAGGAACAATCATCTCAGCCCAAGTGGCTCACACGCGTTCAGGAACAGAGCTGGGAGCCCGAGATCCTGATCTCCGGCATCGTGCTCATTATTTTGACACGGCTGCCCGGAGGTATTGACGACTTTGTGATGTTCCTCAAGACACAGTCGCCCTGGATTTTATTCTACACGAATTTACCCGAGAACCTTTCCGCATTCCTTAAAGTAGCGATCTAATTGGACCATTTTCGGTTTGGCCACTCATTTGGCCATGCGCAGTGTATGGTAAGCATGGTGGGCTTGAGTTATGCTTTTCCGAACGGAATCGATCGTAATAAACTTAAGTACAAAGGCAGGTTCGCCGAAATAATCGATGCGTTGCCTAAGTTTCCGGCTCAAATTCAACGACTCGAGAAGATTTGCTCCACCATTTACGCCATCACCTTTTTGATGTTCATTCTCATGGTCGGTGCATTCCTCGGCATTGTGGTCCTATCTGTGCTGGTTATTTCGTGGATGGTCATTCACCCCGAAAGCTTCAATGCCGCAATGGAACACATTGACCTATACTTCAACATCGTGATCCTGGTCTTGGCCGTACCCTATATCATTGATTTTGTTACCCTGGGCGGGCTCAAGCGCGTGAAGTGGTTACACGTGATATACCGACTTTTGAGCACCGTCACGCTATCGCCGATCTATAGACCCGTCTACTACGGCATCGTCTCAAACTTCAAAAAGCGCTATGTAATTTCGGGCTTGGTCGTCTATATGGCCATTTCCATTTGGATGTATTTTGTAGTAGGGAACAAGAGCTTCAGCGCACACGACATGTATCCGCCTTTCTCTAAAGTCTCGGAGTATACGGGGTATTTTGAAGACCATACTGAGGGGCCCATATCGCGCTTTGCTCATGTACCCCCCGATGTGGTCGACGGAAACGTACTGCCTCTTTTTGCCGTGCACAACAGCGGTATGGAAGACTCCATTGCAGCGGTGTGCAATACCGCCGAGCTAGCCCCCAAAAAATTTCCGTTCAAGAGCGGGTCGGAGAACATGCCTTGTCTCAACTATTTTTATATCCCGGTGATCGACAGCGCCACTATTCGGGAGCCCAACCGGGGTTTCCGGAAACACGAGCGTTACCATCAACTCGGCCTTCGAACCTAGCTCGATTTAGCCGAATACGAACGCGGCCGACACGTGATCCGGTTGCTTTATCGCTACAATACCGGATACGCAACGGCCGCGCATTTTACTATATTCAAGGAGACTCCTCGCCTCAGCCGTCCGCTTTCAGCAGACGAAAACGAAATCCTGCATAATACATCCGGCCCAGAATAGGCCCCCATACCATCGAGGCATCAAACTCCTCGGCAAACGGATTCTCCGCCGAAACAATGGGCCGCGTCATCTTGAAATTGGTGAAATTCTCCACCCCAAGGTATGCCTCCCAACCCGTTGTCGGCCATTCCTTCGAAACTTGGAGGTTGGCGGTCACGAAGTCCGGCGCCTGCGGCGCGATGCGGTAGCTCGCACCATTATCCCCCGTGTAGGGTAGGCTAGCGGCACCGTGCCACTGAACGGTCAAATCCGCCTTCCAATAGTTTCTACTCTGCCACGCGATGTTCGTAAAGGCCTTATGTGGCTCAATGAATGGCACCCCCCGTAGATCGCCACCAAAGGTCGATTTCACGTCCAAGTAACGGTAGGCCAATCGCACATCGACCCGTCGTACCACTTCGTAATCGAGCTGCACCTGAAAGCTGTGCGAAAAACTGCGCTCGTTGAGGTTGTACAACCGCACCTCGCGCGCCGAAGCATAGAGATCGGTCACGATCTGATTCTGAAAATCGGTGTAGTAGTAATCGACCCGCAAACTGGCCGGCCTGTAATCCCACTCGAAATCGTGAGACGCACTAAACCCGAAGTTCCAAGCTTCTTCTTGTTGCAGCCCATAGGGCAAATCGCTGTCCGATGCCGCGAGCACCCAATCGCGATTGCTCGCCAGTAACCCCATTCGATCGGCGATCATGTTCGGTGTGCGATAAGCCTTTCCGGCACTGGCGCGCAATACCAAGTTCTCATTAACGGCCAATCGAGTGTGCAATCGAGGGGTCAAGTTCAGACCGTAGAGGTTATGCTGATCGGCCCTAAAACCCAAGACAACGGAAAAACGCTCCGGATCGGCCAAAGTGTATTCAGCAAAGGCGCCCGGAACCCGCTCTGAACGCTCGAATACGTCATCGTTGAATGTCTCGGATTGATCGTGGTAAACGAAACTCGCACCGGCCTTTAATGAGTGATCCGGGTGTCCGAGCTCCGTTTCGTAGATGCCGTTGAAATACGCGCTCTGTTCCGTACCGCGCCAAGTGTTGGTCGTTACGTTTACACCGCCGAATTCCGACCGGATATCATGGTAGTTTGCGGCACCCTGAAACCCGAAACTCTGACGTTTTTCGGCATTGATCACATAGCCACCCTTGGCCCATACCTCGGCTCTGTGGCTCTCGTTCGTATAGCCCCAGAGCCCGAGTGAAGCGTCGGAGCCAATAAAGTCCTCTTGGCCCGACCACTGATCAATGTAACTATACTTCACACCGAATTGCGTCCGAAGCCCTTCGGCTTTGAAGCGCCTCCAGGTGTTTTGCAAAAACAACTGATTCCCAAACGGGGTATCCAGAAAATCGTCACCGTTTCGGTCGATCTCGAGCAGTTGGCGCCTTCCATGTAACAGGAAGGTAGTACCCCAATACTCGCCGATCTTCTCGTTCCAAACGACGTTTTCTTCGAGTCGGCCCGCACCGTTCACATAGCCATTCACGAACCGATGTTCTTCATCGGCCGAACTGCGCAATTCGTAGTTGATCTGCCCGGTTACGCTGCTGTACCCGTTGACCACCGACCCCGTTCCTTTGGTCAGCTGAATCGATTTGATCCACATTCCGGGGATCAACGCCAATCCGTACACCGAAGCGAGTCCGTCCATGGCCTTGATGTTCCCCCGAGTATATGTGCTGTAAGGGCCATCGAGCCCCAACATGCGTATTTGTCGGGTTCCGGTGACTGCGTCCGTGAAGCCGGCATCTACGGACGGATTCGTCTCAAAACTCTCCGAAAGGTCACAACACGCGGCCTTAAAGAGCTCGCGTTCGCTGATGTTCTCAGTTAAATTCACATCGAGATACTTCACCGAGGTCGATCCCACCTTTTCGCGCACGGTCACTTCGTTCAACCGTACGTCGGCACTTACCATGGTGATCTGCACTTGCGTTCGGTTTTTTTCGATCTTGAGCGTATCCGAGCGAAATCCCAGATAAGCGACGACCAAGAACTTGGCATTGTTGGGCCGATCGAGTATAAACCGGCCTTCGGCATCGGTCGAAGCACCAACCTCCGTGTCTAACCAGAATAGATTAGCCCCCGGAAGCGGTTCCAGAGTGCCATCGATCTCGCCCAGAACGGTACCTTGGAGCGCACCCGACTGAGCCGTCACCGAGCTGTTCAACAGCGCTAGTGCGGCTACAAAAAGCAAAGCCCTCATATCAATGAGGTTCGTGTGCTCGGTATCGACAGCACTCATGCACACGCATGTACTGTTTGTCCGTCGCTTTGATGTCGCGAGTATCGTGACCTACCTCGGCAATGGACTTCTGGATCGTCATCAAGTCGGTCTTATCGGACCGATACACGAGCACCAATTCGTGCGTTTCACGGTCCCAGTCGGCCTTTTTGACCCCTTTGATGTATGCGGCATTCTCGATGCGCTCTTCACACATCCCACATACGCCGTTCACCCAAATAGTGTCGGTCACTAAGTTTTCTTGCGCGTTTACTTTCACAAAAGTTGCGAGCGCGATCGCTATAAAAATGATCTTTTTCATTGTTCTGATTTTATGGTTGAATTCAATTCAAATCGGGGGTGAATCGCGACCGTCAACCATAGAATCGGAGATCGCCATACTGGATGTATAGCGGAATGTCGGGTGGGTTCTGTGCCTGCGGCACGATGTGTTCTTCGCGTTCCACAACGACATCGTGCGGGACGGTACATGTGCATCCGCCCGCGAGGGCGATACCCGGAACAGAAGGGAGAAGAAGCTCTTTGGTGGCAAGCTGATCTTCGACGAGCCACAGCTCCACGGCGTTGTTATCGCAGCAATCGGGCTCGCTCGCCGGCAGGTCGCAGCCGCCGCTATGCCCGTGGTCGTGAGGTTCATCGTGGCAACTGAGGTCTTCGTGTCCCCAGCTCCATTCGGTCACCTTGCCCATGCATTCGTGCACCGTTCCGTGCACGCCAATGCTCAGCGTGAGGTAGAATAAGGCATATAGGATGGAGAACCCCTTTTTCATAACTTGTCGCTAAGATACGCAGTACATTGTGGAATGTCAATTCGCTCCGGAATGACCGAGAACCCTACGAACATGCAGAAGCGAACGCTGTGGCCTTATTTCTGGGCACTGCTCATTTTCACCCCCTTGGTAGTAGGGGCGCTGACCTATAATAACTATCGACAATTATTATGCAAATCTGCTGACCAACGCCGAAAAGCGGATCGAAGTGCTCGAGGAATTCTTGCGGAACGAGATGGTGCAGACCTATCAGGATCTGGAGTACTTTAAATCGAATCCTGTAAATGCGTTTTACATCAACGACGAGCTGGCCGACCTCGATCGGAGGGTCTTTGAGCGTACGTGGGCGAAGTACGGTCAAATCAAAGGGAACTACCGACAAATGCGATTGCTCGACTCGCTAGTAGAAGAACACCTCAAGATCCAGTTTCTAAGTGATTCCGTGTTGGTCAACGAAATGCTTCAGGATAAATCGAACCGCTATTATTTTCAAGGCCTCCGACTCACACAAGCCGATAAGGTTTATTTTTCGCGGTTCGATCTTAACATGGAAAAAGGGCGGGTCGAGTATCCGCTGAGTCCGGTGATCTGTATCGGTGCGCCGGTGTACTTCAACAAAAAGCGCCAAGGGTACATTCTACTGAACTACGATGGAGCCCGGGTGCTCAATTATTTCGATGTTATCGAAGACGATGACCTGTTCGATGCCTACCTTATCGACGCGATCGGAAACCGGATCAAAGGCCCGATAGATGTTGAGCCGTACGAGTATGTGCTCGATCCGGCCAATGCGCGAACCTTGGCAGGCGATAGGTCCGACCTGTGGAAAATGATCAACCGAAGCGACTCGTCCCGAGTGGTGGCCCCAAGCGATTTGATCGTATTCGAAAAATTGGAGCTCCTCGAGTATTTCGGCCGTGATGTTCGTTCCGAAAAGACCAGTACTCATTGGACCTTGATCGTGCAGGTAGATCAGGAGAAAGTAGACATGGTTCTCGGGACTAGGAGTTTCAGAACTTCGCGAAACGCGGTCATTTTAATCGGCTTGTTCGGCTTGTTTCGGGAAATGGAGCGTCAGGGACGTACGATCGCGGAGATCAACGAAACCTTGGTATCGCAAAACGACGAGCTTACCGAGAGTCGGACCGAACTCCAAAAAGCGATCCGGATGGCCGACGAGGCCAACGCAGCTAAAGGGCAGTTCCTCGCGACCATGAGTCATGAGATCCGTACGCCTATGAATGCGGTGATCGGTATGGCCGACCTGCTCGAGGAAACACATTTGAGTTCCGACCAACGACATTTCGTCGAAACCATTCAGGTGAGTGGAGGCGCGCTGCTGACGGCCGTCAATGATGTACTCGACTACAGCAAAATCGAGTCCGGAAATATGGAGCTCGGCATTCACTCGTTCCGACCAGATCAGGTGACCGAAGACGTGATGTCGATCCTGAGGAACAAGGTGAATCAAAAAGGGCTGGAGCTGTACTACTCTCCTAAGAGGTTCGTTCCGCCATTGGTGCGGGGCGACGGCAATCGCATTCGCCAAATTCTATTGAATCTGGCCAACAACGCCGTTAAATTCACCGATGACGGATTCGTGGCTATCGAAATTTCTTATTTCGAAGGGCGTGAGGGCGGAAACTATAGATTGGCCGTGGTCGATACCGGAATTGGGATCCCTCCGGAAAAGCAATCGCGCCTGTTCAAGTCGTTTTCACAGGTCGACTCTTCCGTTACGCGACGTTATGGAGGAACCGGCTTAGGGCTAGTGATCTGTAAGCGCCTAGCCGAGCTCATGGGCGGAAGCATTGGGGTGGAGTCGGGGCCTGGTAAGGGATCGGCCTTTTGGGTCGATGTACAGCTCGAGGTGGCAGAAGTGCAGCCCGTGAACAGGTTATCCAAAGATGAGGTTGAAATGGCCTTGTATTGCGATACCGATACTCAGGCCTTCTATATTCAACAGTGTTTGAACGTGCACGGCCACATGGCCTCTCGGATATACCGATCGGACCTCGAGCATTGGCCCACCAAGGAAATGGAGCGCACATTGCTCGTGCTTACCGAAGACCAAGAGGTCATTGAGATGCTCAAAACTCGGGTAAAGAAATTTACAGCGAACTACAGGGCCTTCTTGTTCAGCCGCATCCATCGACCCATGATGGAAGGCCCTCAAGCAAGCCGACTGGCTGCCCACGGTAAACCGTGGAAGTACTCGACCTTTTTGGCCAGTTTGCGCAACGAAACGGTGGAGACCAAGCCTATCGAAGAAAAAACACTCAAGAGCGATCTCAAGGTACCGGTGGCCGAAGACAATCCGGCGAACCGGGAGCTCTTGAATTTACAGTTGAAAAAGGTCGGGATCGATGCCGAATGGGCCGAGGACGGCGTTCAGGCCATCGAGAAAGCGATAGCCAAGGAGTACGAGCTCATTCTCATGGACAGCAATATGCCGGGAAAGGACGGTATGGAGGCAACCCGGGAGATCAAGGAGTTTTATGGAGACCGCGCGCCCGTGATAATCGCGCTTACTGCCAATGCAATGAAAGAGGATCGCGACCGGTTCCTGAAGGCCGGATTGGACGATTATTTGAGCAAACCATTTCACTACAATGATTTAATCGCTCGTATCGAAAAATGGACCGATTTCAAGATCGATACTGCCTGATTTAACCTTATATTCCCCCTCATTTTTTGTTATTTAGAGTAGCCTAGAACCAGATCAATATGGATTCGGACGTACAGTCTTTTTCGCTCTTCAACGACGGTGATGTTCAATCGTTTCGCGAGGGCAGCCACTACGCACTACACCACAAATTCGGAAGCACGCCGATGGAGGTCAACGGCACGGCCGGAACCTACTTCGCGGTATGGGTGCCTAATGCCGATGAGGTGGTGGTCATGGGCGATTTCAATGAGTGGAGCCGCGATCGACATAAGTTGAACGTGCGGTGGGACAGTTCCGGCATATGGGAAGGGTTTATTCCGGCCGCAAACCCAGGCCACGCCTACAAGTATTTGATACGGGCAAACCAGCGGGAGGAACTCGAAAAAGGCGATCCGTTTGCCCGTAGGTGGGAAATGCCGCCCAAAACGGCCAGCGTGATCCACCGGTCCGAATATACCTGGAACGACGACGCGTGGCTAAAGGCACGGGCCGACAAAAAAGTGCTTCAAGAGCCCATGTCGGTATACGAAGTGCACCTCGGAAGCTGGCGCCGTAATGCCGATGGCTACTCGCTCAGCTACCGCGAACTCATCGACGCACTCGTACCTTATGTCGTTGAACTGGGGTACACTCACGTTGAATTCATGCCCGTAATGGAGCACCCTTTCTTCGGTTCGTGGGGCTACCAAATTACCGGCTATTTTGCGCCTACGGCGCGATTCGGGACTCCCGAGGATCTAAAGGCCCTCATAGATGCGTTTCATGCCGCAGGCATTGGAGTCATCCTGGATTGGGCTCCAAGTCATTATCCCGGCGATGCACATGGACTTTACCGCTTCGACGGAACGCATTTATACGAACACGCCGATCCACGCAAAGGGTTTCACCCCGACTGGAACTCGTACATCTTCAATTATGGGCGCAATGAGGTTCTCGCCTTTTTGGTGAGTAATGCCCGATATTGGTTCGAAGAGTTTCACGCCGACGGCTTGCGGGTCGATGCCGTGGCTTCGATGCTGTACCTCGATTACTCGCGCAACGAAGGCGAGTGGATCCCCAATGAGCACGGAGGAAGAGAGAACTTGGAAGCCATACATTTCATGAAGCAAATGAATGAAGTTGTCTACCGCGACTTTCCGGGGGCGCAAACCATAGCCGAGGAAAGTACCAGTTTTCCGGGGGTTACCCAACCGACCTACTTGGGCGGACTCGGATTCGGGAAAAAGTGGATGATGGGATGGATGAACGACTCCCTAGAGTATTTCAAAAAAGATCCGTTGTACCGTCAGTACCACCACAATGAGATCAGCTTTAGCCTTACCTACATGTTCTCGGAGAAATTCATGCTGCCCCTTTCGCACGACGAGGTGGTACACGGAAAAGGTTCGTTGTTGGAGCGTATGCCGGGTGATGAGTGGCAGCGGTTTGCACATCTGAGGTTGCTGTTTGGCTACATGATGGGGCACCCGGGAAGCAAGTTGTCGTTCATGGGCAACGAGATCGCTCAGCCGTTTGAATGGAAACACGACGAACAGTTGCGGTGGGATCTACTTAAATACGAACCGCACAAAGGACAATACGAAATGATCAAAGTGCTGAACGAGCTTTACAAAAGCGAACCTGCACTATACGAAAGAACTTATGAGCAAAAAGGATTCGAGTGGATCGATCACAGTGATCACGTAAACGGAACACTGGTTTGGATTCGCCATGGCTTCGATCCGAAGGACGACTTGGTGATCGTTGCGAATTTTACTCCTGTAGCTCGCGAAAGCTTCCGCATTGGAATACCTTCGGATGGGCGTTGGTCCGAGGTACTGAATACCGATGATCGGCGTTTTTACGGAAGTGGTTTTATCAATGGAGAAGCACTGGAAACGAACTCTAGCGGTTGGCATGGCCGACCGTATTCTTTGGACCTGAAGGTGCCGCCCTTGGGTGTGACCTTTCTGAAGAAAAGCAATGCATAATTCATGAGGAAGATACCTTACGTCTGTATTCACGGACATTTTTATCAACCCCCGCGCGAGAACGCCTGGCTCGATGAGATCGAGATACAGGAGTCGGCGGCACCTTATCACGACTGGAACGAGCGCATTATGCGCGAGTGTTACGGACCCAATACCACGAGTCGAATCTTGAACGATCAGGGTAAGCTCGTGGATATCGTGAATAATTACGCCCGAATGAGTTTCAACTTCGGGCCAACGCTTTTATCCTGGCTCGAGCAGCATGCCCCTAAAGCCTATCAGGCCATTTTGGATGCGGATAAGTTGAGCATGAAGTATTTCAATGGCCACGGGTCGGCCATGGCTCAGGTGTACAATCACATTATAATGCCTCTGGCTAATCGGCGCGATAAGGAGACGCAGGTTTTTTGGGGCTTGCACGATTTTAAGGTGCGCTTTGGGCGAGATGCCGAAGGAATTTGGCTTGCGGAAACGGCTGTGGATACCGAGACGCTGGAAGTTTTGGTCGATTTCGGCATCAAGTTCACCGTGCTTTCGCCTTATCAGGCAAAGCGTTTTCGGAAAAAGGGAGAGAGTGAATGGGCTGACGGAATCGACTCACGTAGACCGTACACGATCATCCTGCCGACAGGCAGAGAAATCAGTATTTTCTTTTACGACGGCGAACGAAGCAAAGGGGTGGCCTTTGAGGGGTATTTGAACGACGGAGGATTCTTTGCCGAGAACTTGGTTTCCGGTTTTGACGAATCGATCGAGGAGCCGCAGTTGATCAATATTGCTACGGATGGTGAGAGTTACGGCCACCATCATAAGAATGGCGATATGGCATTGGCGTACTGTATGCGTTTTTTGGAGGAGTCGGGCCGCGCAAAGATGACCAACTACAGCCAGTACTTGGCGATGTATCCGCCCGAATATGAGGCGGAGATCGTGGAGGATTCGAGCTGGAGCTGCGCTCATGGTGTTGAGCGTTGGCGGAGCAATTGCGGCTGCCATACCAGTGGTCCCGGCCACTGGAATCAAGAGTGGCGCGTAGGTTTACGCGAGGCATTGGATTGGCTCAGCGATCAGTTCGCCGATATTTATGAACGCGAGATGTCTGATTATGTGGACATGCCCTGGAGCGTTCGAAATAAGTATGTGGAGGTGATCTACGAACGCTCGCTTGAAACGCATGAGCGATTCGTGGAAGATCATACGAAGAAAAGGCTTGGAACGGAGGAGGTCACGCGTTTTAACCGGTTGTTGGAAATGCAAAAACACAGCCTGTACATGTTTACGAGCTGTGGTTGGTTCTTCAACGATATTTCGGGGATCGAAACGGTTCAGATACTCCAGTACGCAGCACGCGGAATACAGTTGGCGGAAAGCGTGAATAAGAGGAGGCTGACGGCCGGATTCTTAAAGCGGTTGAAGAAAGCTCAAAGCAATATCCCGGAAAAGGGTACCGGAGAGGACATCTACCTGAACGACGTGGCACCCAAGGTGCTTACGCTGACTCAGGTGGGAATGCACTATGCGGTGGACTCCCTTTTCGAGGACAGTTCGCAGGAGATCACTGTATTGAATTACGACTGTACGAGCGACTGGTTCCACAGAAGTAAAATGGGAACGTACATTTTTGCAGCGGGTTTTACGCGAGTTCGCTCCCGGGTGACCATGAGTGAAAAGAAGTTCAGCTTCGCCATTTTGTACCTGGGTAACCACCACTTGATCGGCAGTACGGCGACCAAGTTGGTGCCGGAGGAATTCGACTCTATTGTTGATCTGGCCGCGGCCACTTTTGACGCGGGGAATTTGTCGGATTGTATCGACATCATCAAGAAGTACTTCAAGGAGAAGAGTTTCTCGTATTTCGACCTGTTCAAGGATCAGCAGCTACGTTAGTTGCAGCGAGTGATTCGCGAACAGGAGGAGCGCGCCATGGCCTCCTACGAAAAGATCTACGACTCGAGCTTTAGCCTACTGAACCTCATGCGGAATAGCCACCTCAATGTGCCCAAGGTGTTGCAAAGGAATTTGGAAACGGTTTTCGAGTACAAGCTCGAGGAGATCTTCACCGATACGGAGAACGGCTTCAACTTTACCAAGCCAGGTCGTTATGCGGGTGCCATCGAGAAATGGAATGCCGCTACCTACCTCGATTACGATCGCTTGAATTATTTAGCTACGAATAGGCTCGTGGCTAGGATCGAAAAAGTCGATGAAGAAACGGACCGGGAGAAGTGGTTCAAGGGTACTGCGCGCTATTTAAAGCTCACTGACGCATTGGAATAACTCCGCAGATCAATAGGCTTCAGGATTTCGTGTTCAAGTTCGTGGTGGCGAATCACCTGAATGCAGCAGTTAAGAAATCCGCAACCGAACTGGCCGAGCTCATTCAGCTCGACATCAGTTCGAATGCGGTCACTACACAAAAAGAAGAGTGGGCTTGAAGCCCGAGTACTATGAAAGCGAAACGATGGAGTTATCGTCGAAGGAAACGTCGTTCGGGCGGTATGCATCTGCCTCCCAATCGTTTTCCCACATCTTTCCATCGATCACATAACGAAAGGCATAGTCGCGTCCCGTTTCCAGATCAACGACGGTCTTGAACGTTCCGTTCTTTAATTTTTTCATCGGGGTCTCTTTCGGATACCAACCGTTGAATTCACCGGCCACAAAAACTTCAGAAGCATCAGGTGCTGCTTCGAAAGGCAAAGAAAAGGTCACCTTGCAAACCGGCTTTGTTTTTAGGAATTGCTTTTTAAGGCTCATGGTGTTTCTTCAATTAATAAAGCAAACATAACACAAATTTACTTAGTGTTAAAGCTACACCAAGTTAATTTTCCTTTAATTTGATACCAACAAACGATAAAGTGCTGCATTGATGAGCTCTAATGATCAACCCAAAGTTGCCTATTTCTGTATGGAATACGGCCTACACGAAGAATTTAAGATGTACGCCGGAGGTCTCGGAATCTTAGCCGGTGACTACATGAAAGGGGCTAAACAATACAATTTTCCGATCGTGGGCATCGGAATAAAATGGAAACAAGGGTATACCGATCAACGGATCGACGCCGACGGAAAGCCGTACGACACCTACCACAATTACGAGTACCCCTTATTGGAAGACACGGGGATTATCGTGCCGGTTGAGATTCGTGGACACGAGATCCACTGCAAGGTTTGGAAAACAGAACGTTACGACAACGCGCCGTTGTACTTGCTCGACATCGATATCGAAGAGAATGGAGAGCGTTGGATCACCGGGCAGTTGTACGGTTGGTTTGGCGAAGAGCGCATAGCTCAAGAGCTCGTGCTGGGTGTCGGAGGTGTTCGAGCATTGCGTGCATTAGGGATCGAAGTTGATATTTATCATTTCAATGAGGGTCATGCTTTGTTCGCAGGATTTGAGCTGATTCGTGAAAAGCGCCGGCAAGGAATGTCGCACGAAGAGGCATTGAAAGCAACCCGCGATGAGGTGGTATTCACTACGCATACACCGGTAGTACAGGGGAACGAATCTCACCCTATCGATAGACTCATGTATATGGGAGCGAACATGGGCATGACCATTGAGCAGCTCGTGGCCCTGGGAGGGTCTCCTTTCAACATGACCGTAGGTGCCCTGAGTCTATCTAAGATGTCGAATGCCGTGGCTCAGCTTCACGGTGAAACGGCCAACAAGATGTGGGATCACGTTGATGGCCGTTCGGACATCAAGGCCATTACAAACGCCATCCACGTTCCTACTTGGGTAGATAACGGAATGCTCGACGCAGCTGAAAAAGGCGAGGGTATTTGGGAGCGCCATCAAGAAAATAAAAAGAATCTGGTAACCTTCATTCAGGAACGTACGGGGGCTCAGCTCGACGCAGAGAAACTCCTTATCGGATTCTCGCGTCGAGCAGCACCGTACAAACGATCCGACCTCATCTTTAACGAACCGGAAGTCATTGAGCCACTATTGAAAGACCAGTGCTTGCAGATCGTTTTCAGCGGTAAGGCACACCCTTTTGACGACACCGGTAAGGGAATCGTGAAGAACCTGGTTGCTATGAGTAAAAAGTATCCGGATAGTGTAGTCTTCCTCGAAAACTACGGTATGGAGATCGGTGCTCAACTGACCCGCGGATCCGATGTTTGGTTGAACAACCCCCGTCGCCCCATGGAGGCATCGGGCACCTCGGGAATGAAAGCCGCCATGAATGGAGTATTGAACTTCAGTATCCTCGACGGATGGTGGCCCGAAGCCTGTGAGCACGGCGTAACGGGTTGGCAATTTGGCGACGGTTTCGAGTCGGACGATTACGAAGTGCTCGATGCACACGACCTAGCAGCGCTGTACAAAGTGCTTCAGGAGGAGGTGATTCCGGCGTACTACAACGACAAAGCGAAGTGGGTCGAAATGATGCGCGAAAGCATTCGGCAAACGCGCGTTCAATTCGATGTTAAACGTATGTTGGAGGAGTATTACGAGTTGTTATACAACGCTTAATCCCTCACGAAACGTTCGGAACACCCGATTCCAACATCACGACCTATCTCAGCGATTTTGAGGCAATTGTCATCGAAACTGAACACATAATCGTGCTCGGCCACCAGCAAACGAGCTTCTGTTGGGGTCCTATACTCTCCGTCCGTGGAACGGAATCCGCTTGCGTTGATCAATAATTGGTATTGGCCATTATTGATATTGAGTTTTTCTTTGGTGCTGAGCTTCTGCACTTTTTTCCAGTCGTGCTCAATTACACTGTAATAGTAGCGACAAAGATCTTTTTTATAAACGCCTCCTCCATTGAGTAGTAGGGACCTCAGCTCAGAGCGGGTAGTCACATGCCAGCCCTCGGGGCCGAAACTTCTTGGGTCATTGATCACGAACCAATTATAGAGATAGCCCGAAGCTTCTTCATATCCATCACCACCTCCATCGATTTTACAGTAAGCCGGACTTCCTTCGGCGATTGCTTGTTTCCAGGCCTCTTCATCCTTTGCAAAGGGAATCGGGTCACCATTTCTAAATTTAGTACCGGCGTAGTTCTCAGCCATGATCCAACGCTCGCCAAATTGCACTATCCGGTATTCATTTCCATCGTGGTCCGTCATAACTTCTTGGGCTTGCACAGTAATTCCAACGGTCAAGGCGAAACCGAATACGATTTTTGAAAATACGCTCATGGTTTTTCTTTTAAGGATTTTATCAGTCTGATGTTTTGTCCAAAGTCATATGAAGTAAAAAATGAGGGTTCAAATACCCCCGGCGTTAGTGTTTTTCCTTGCACCATTTTGAAAGAACGGAAAACAAAACCCCAATTACCGTCCTCAACCTCCGGCTTTTTGAGCTCTGGGCTGTATTCCCACCAATAAGCGCATGAACCGAACTCTTCGAAATCATTGCGATCAACTCTACCGCCAGCAAGGGCATTGAACCCAAAAGTATTCGTCGTATAACTCGATTCGGGCCAAGTACTATCAGCTTTTAGCAAGGTGGCTTCTCGCGGGTGGTTAAGTTCCAATGTAAAATTGTACCAATCATCGTAGTTGGGCACTTTGTAACCATTCAGCGCTATTCCCCTCGGGTCATAAAGAACGGCGGCATTGTAGTACAGACCGTATGAAGCGTTCGCCGGGTCAAATTCGGCATATGTGGCGGCCGGTACCCGCATAGCACAGTAGGCGAAAAACTCATCTCCATTTGATACCACCAGAATAGAGTCGCCATTATTAAATCGAGTCGTGCGCAAATTGGGCTCCGTGATCTCATATCGCCCGATTCGCAGTACGTTATATTCATTTCCGGAGGCATCGGTCAATGGACCGGGAGGCAAAAAGAGCTCAAGTGGAGTTTTGACGTCTTCTGCTCTAATCATCAGGTGCTCATTTGAAAAGTCTGCCTTCAAAACGTGATTTGGGATAACCTCACCGGCAAAGGTTCTTTTGATCATGAAAGCATCGTGCTCGAAGCTATTTTCAAAGGCGACAGTCCGAACATACCCTTTTCTGAAAAGCTCTTCTTGAATACAAATCATCGCAAGTGATGCAACTTGCTTCTTGGTTAACCCGTCTATGGCAATTTCACTCAGGTCGAGCTCTATATCCACCTTTTCTTCATTGTCTAAGTGTCGATAGGCATAGAACGAAACCCCTTCGGCATTCCAGTCGTAGCTACTTTTGAACTTACTGTAATCCGCGCGGTCCGATTCAACCTCAGTTCGCCAATAACTATCGGGCGGGTCTTGTGCTTCTTCGATAACCAACTTAATTACCTGCTGAAGCAAAGACCAGTGTTCGTCACTAAAATTAAATGGCATTTCATCGGACGGATTTATGCGTTCTGCATCTCCATAGTTCAGGGCTTTCATAGAGATCCTCAATGGAACAGCCGTATACACAGCATGGTCGCTTTCGGGGTCGAGTACTAACAAAAATTCACGCTCCCACAGTCCGAGACTACTGTAACCACCGGTGAGGATATCCATATTCTCTTTTGTATAGCCTTTTGCCCGTAGGTCATTGCGGAACGATTCGAAATACTCATTCAAATCGTTCCGGTCTTCCTTTTCAGCGTAGTACAAGTTTTTGACGTCTGCACCATGCTGAATATGGCTCCAACGTCGGGCATCCACAGGCTTTGCGCCCACTCTGATCGACTCTCCGGCGCATAAATGATGGTTTTCTGGCCCTACGGGCCGATGAACACTGCCGAGTCCTTCACGAGTCCCTCTTCAAAGTTGGCCTTGACCGTTAATCCCGGATCGAGCTCCAGCACTCCGTTTCCATGTGGTTTTCCATTGAAAAATGGCCCGGAATAGGTGCGATCGGGCTCCAAAAACTTCGCTTTACCATCGCCTCCTTGGCAATCGCCGGACAAGCACTCATATGCTCCGGTAAGATCGAACTCCGGCGTACGAAAACCTGCGGGCTTTAGTTTCGACCTCGGTGTGCGCTTGGCCTCCCAGTGCATGACCCATTGGTCAATATTCTCGAAGGTTACACTCACCATCCACCAATCGTCGAAATAAACGCCCTTGTATTCCTTATTCAATACGCGCTCCCCGCTAACTCCGGCCCGCTCCATGTAGTGCTGTTCCGAAATAGTGATCTCAGAACGAGTAGCCAAAGCGTATTCAAGTAAGATCAGCTGTTTGATGAGGTTGGGTTTTTGAGCCTCCCAGTCGATGTCCGAGCTGGGCTCGATCAAGTGTGCTCGGAATTCGCGATCACGACTTTCGCCGTACCCGATTAAATAGCTTCCCCACGTCCAGGGAATTGACTGTTTCGATCGATAGCAAATGCGCTGCACCGCTCCGTACGACCGCGTATCCCGCTCATCCCCGTTGGCTTCTAAAACGGTGCTTTTGAAATCCATGAATAGTGTACCTACCTGCTCCATAAACGAATCGTCCGGACAATCGCACTGCGGCCCCGAGATATCTAAAAAGTCCTCTTCGTTGGACGATAGTACATTTCGGACCGCGCGCAAGTAAAGCTTAATGGAATCGTAGGAAACAGAAAAAGGGGGAACACCTATGGCCGTGACATCCCACGTATCGTCCCGGTACGAGAACCGCAGACCGGCCACATAGTAGCTAGAACTCGAGCAAAAAGGAGTCCGACCAAAGCTTCCGAACCGCGTTGAAAGTAAACCGGGAACTGCGTAATTTCCGCCGTACGTGCACTTCCGCCCGAGAGGGCGTTGATCTCATTCGAAAACTCCGCCGCAATTCCGTTGCCACCCGCGCGCACATCGCCCAGAAAACGCTCCAGCCCTGCCTTGTACGGCTGAGCTAGTGCGGTGAGTCCAAGAAGGACCAGTAAAGTGGTGATTTTGATGCGCAGTACCGGGTGGGCCAAAGGGCTATTGTACCATCACGGGTTTCGAAAGGGCACCCTCCGAACTTTCGAGCACCAGGAAGTAGGCCCCGGCCGGTTGTAGTGCTACGTCAAAGATGGCACTGAGCCCTCCCTGGCCCTCGAAAGAGTGAAGATCTACAACTTGCCCATAGGCGTTTATTAGCCGCCAAGTGCCTTCCATGGGCCCATCGCTTTCCCACGCAATGTGAAGGCGGCCTGCGGCCGGATTCGGCCCGATCTTCACCCGGAGCAACTCCTCCAATTCGTCAATGCTCGAACTCTGATTGTTCACGGGCATCCGCCAGACCGAGTCGTTCGCGGCGACGTATAAATAGTTGTCGGAGATATTAGCATCCGTTACGCTCCAGTTCGCCGGCGATATTTGTGTCCAGTTCGTGGCGTCGGTCGATTCGTAAATCCCTGCGAACGGGCTCAAGGCGTAAAAGGGGCCTCCCGTAGTGGCCCTGGCCTTGCTGAATCCACCTCAAGGAGTTGTTCCACACCCATGGCTCACCCACGTGTCGCCATCGTCATCCGAGTACCGGAACGATGGCCCCGCCAAGTACAATCGGCCCGATGCACCCTCGGTAAACCAAGCAAAGGTGGAAGTACCTAACTCCGTTTCGTCCGTGGCATCGACCCACGAGGCGCCACCGTCCGTGCTCTTCCACACCCCGGCATTGAAGGTACTGATCACCAACACCCCATTGCTCGTTAGGATCATGGCCTGCATAGCATCGGACCCTATGGCAAAGGGCGAAATGATGGAGTCGGACACCGAGCCGTTTTGATATCGTCGCAAATAAAAATCGAGGTCTCCATTCATGGAGTTCGACGGTGTGTAAAACCGACCTTGAGCATCGATGTAGAAGTTTCGATCGTTGATGCTCCAATCGGGCAAATCGGCCAATGGCTGTAGTGTTGAGCCGTTATCGCTAGAGTAGTATAGGGAATCGACATAGGTCAAACTTGCTCCCGATTGCTTTTTTCGGGTAACAATGTACATGTTGTTCTGGGCGTCGAAGCCCACATAGCTGTGCTGAAAGTCGCTGTCCATCACCGACCAGCTGGCGCCGTCATCGGCCGAAACATAAGCCGATCTTCCGGCGTCTCGCGAGTTGAACGAGGCAACCATAACCCCATCGTCTGCCGATACATCGATGCGCGGCTTTTCCCACACGAGGTCTTGTGTATCGTAAAAGAATCCGAGGTTTTGCCAGCTTTGAGCTTGTGCGCAGGTAACGGCAAAAAGTAAAGTTCGTATCATGACTTTGGCGGGTTCGTTGGTTCACAGCCAAAGTACTACGATGCCTTACGCGTGTAAATAGGACGTTTGTACCAAATTTCAGAACCAGCGGTTCTTCAAGGCCTTCTGAACGGCCTCGGCCTTGGATTGTACCTGCAGCTTTTTGTAGATACTGTGCACATGGTTGCGTACGGTCTTGGTGCTTATGAACAACGCGTCGGCGATCTCCTGATAAGTCTTGGCCTCAGCCAAATGCTGCAAAAGCTCGACCTCGCGCTTGCTCAATTTAAAGGTCTCTAATTTTTCTGTGCCTACGGCACGATCCGCACCTCGCATGAACGCCAGAGTCTGCCGTGCCAGGGCTGGGGACATCGGCATACGCCCGTCGAGTGCCGCATAGAGGGCATTTTCGATCTCCGCAGGGCGTTCACCTTTCAGTAAATAGCCTATGGCTCCGGCCTGCAAAGCTGCGAACAAATGTTCTTCCTGATCGAATACGCTCAGCATTACGATCTTGATATCCGGATAGCGTTCCACGTTGGTTTATGACCGGTTCCCAGTCCGTTATGAAAGCATTGCGTGCCATTACGTTTTACATTTTGACCTTTGTGTTTGTGGTCCTCTCAAGCAATGCGAAGGCACAAGAACTTTATTATTACAACACAAATAGACAGGTATTTCGGGTCGACGTGAATACAGGTTTGGCCACGTTGCTCGTCAGTCATCAAGCGATACCGGGACAAGATGGGACTGATATAACTTTTGACCCAAGCGGTGAACTTTATGTCATATCGGTCTTCGGAGGAATTCTAAGAATTGATACAACTTCAGGGATGCTCACTCCAATAGTGACCTTGCCCGCTCAATCCGGATTCTCGAATTACAGAGGTCTTACGGCAGATAGCGAAGGAGTATTATATGCGAGTAACGCCAATGGTCAAATCTTTTCACTTGATTTGAACACAAATCAAGTTTTGAACCTCGGAAATATCGGTGCTGGAATCATTGGAGACCTCACCTTCTACGACGGCCAAATTATTACAATTACAACCAATCCGGATCTCCTTGTTCAGGTGGACACGACGCCTCCTGCTTCTTTTACATTCACGGCGGCTTTATTTGGAGGACCATTTATCAACAATAATGGCTTGTCCTACTGGGTTGAGGTTTGCGGAAATACCAGGACATTTGTAACGGTACCCGATATAGACAAAGACGGTTTCTCGGGGCATTACGAGTTTATATGGCCAAACGTAGGCTTTTCTTTTATTTGCTCACTCCCCGGTGATGCGGCCGGGCTCGCAATTAAAAACGAGTATTTATCGTCTATTCCTTCACTGGGAATAGACAGTGTATCCGCAACCTCCTCCTGTGGCGCCGGAAACATCTCGGTAGAGGCGATTGGTGGAATCCCACCCTTCACCTACGCCCTAAATGGCGGGCCTTTTCAACCCGACGGAGTGTTCACCGAATTGCCATCAGGTTTGTATTCGGTCTTTGTAGAGGATTCTTTGGGTTGTTCAGATTCCATAAAGGTTGAAGTAATCACTGCAGAACCTTTGGAGCTTTTGGTAGATGACTTTGTTGAACCCACTTGTGATGAATTCAATGGCGAAGTCGTCTTCTCCGCCACTGGCGGAACAGGAGCCCTGGAGTACTCCATTAATGGAATTGATTTCTTTTAAAACGGCCTTTTCGACAACCTGACCGCAGGAGCCTATGATCTTACGGTGAGAGACGAGGAAGGGTGCCTTGACCAAACCGCTTTTGTTTTGGAGAATCAAAACGAGGGTTGCGATATTAGCGTTCCTAATGTTTTTTCACCCAACGGTGATGGCAGAAATGATGTGTTCATCATTCAGGGCCTCGCAGGGCGCATGAATTCCTTTCGCATTTTTAATAGTTGGGGTACTCAAGTCTACAGTCGGGTGAACTACTTGAATGATTGGTCACCCGATAATCTTTCCGAAGGAACCTACTATTATGTTCTGTCCGTTGAAGAACTAGAAGATTTAACCGGGTTCGTCACCCTGGTGAGGTAAGACGAGAATGTGACATACAGAACCTCTTTTTCGGTTTAGAGGAGCCTCTTTTCGCCAAGCGAAACCCACTTACAGCCCCCGCGCCACTTATAATACTGCTATCACTGCTTCCTCGGGGGTTTTGCCCTTTGCGCGGCAAGAAGCCGTTCTAGGAGGGACTGCTCACAAAGTCAAAGTCGCCTGCGCTTCGCTCGATCTATTTATTGCTCCTGAACTCGAAGCGAGCTGCGCAAAGTCGCTGCGATAAAGAGCAGGGGTTTTGCCGCCTGTGCGGCAAAAAGCAAAAGGAGGACACAAGCAAAAGCCGGCCCTCACTTCGTTCGCCTTTTTCATTGTTCCCGAAGCTGAAGCCAGCTTGGCTTTGCCCGCTGTGCGAAAGAGCAGGGGTTTTGCCGCGTTCGTGGCAATACTTGTGGTGTATTTTGGATGAAGCTCGAACTTATTTTGAAAAAAAGTCGAATCGGGTCAGTAAATCTAGTAAACGGCGGGGGAATCCCCCGTTGACATCGAAAAGGTCGCCCGTTGCAGAGCTTCGGGCGTGTGTGTTGTCCGTCCTTCGGAAGAATCGAGTTGAAAAATCCGTTCGTAGAACGCTGACTGAATCAATCGGAGAGTTGAATCGGTTGAAAATGTGAATAACCTTGATATGTTGTGAATTAATGTTCATTTCTTGTGAATTGAAAAACCCTTTTACGTTTTCCTGCGGGTGGGCAAAAAAGTGCGGAGGGTGATTGCTCTTTTCATAAAATTAGTGCCTGAAAGGCGTGTTTTATGAAATGTGCAAGCAGGGCTGGCATTACTCAGGTTGTATAAAATCTCCTTTTCAAAATTTATACAACCTATTATTGTTATGGCTTAAGACCGGAACAATTGGATAGATTTGTTCTGTAATGCCTGTAAAATATAGCAAACTCAGCGATTACAAAATCA
>JAGWBA010000017.1 GCA_021296215.1 Flavobacteriales bacterium | reverse complement strand
CCATTAAAGTCTCGAATATCAACAACTCTTATGACCTCTTTCTAATCCTCTATAAATATAAAAGCCCCACCAATGGCGGGGCTTTTCTTCATTAACCTAAACATCCGTCCGAAAGGACAGGTGAAGACACAAGGACTGAGTCTTGTTCTTCAAGATTGTAATTTTCGCTTTTCACTAAGTGCTTCATGCACAAAAGATTATAGAATTTTATCAACAATAGGTGAATAAATAGAGCACCCGTCCCTATTTTGTGTCCTCCCTCGGGGCAGGCGCTTGTTCCCGAGAACGGGAACGCTGCAACATGAAAACCTCTAACCTTTTGCTAAGATCAGGATGAATTCTATAAGAAGGAATAATTCCCGCTTCTATAACTTGTACTATTGTTACACGAGGAGTCCGCGTATTCCGTCGATGAACATCTGAACGCTCAAAAAGAGGAGCAGCATCCCCATGAGTCGCTCCAGTGCTGTGAGTCCTCGTCTTCTCAACCACCTATACATGAATGGGGCCGACAACAAAATGATAGAGGAACTCGCCCACGCGGCCAATAAGGCCAGTGTTACCGTGACTGGTGCATCGGGGTGATTCTTGGCCAATACGAGTAGCGTTGCCAAAGCAGAAGGTCCTGCGATCATGGGCATGGCGATAGGAACTATGAACGGTTCTCCTTGCGCCGCAAAAAGCGACTGACTTGGATCGGCCGGAAAGATCATACGCATGCCAATGATGAAGAAGATCACGCCTCCGGAGATCCTTACAGCTTCTGTTTCCAGGTGAAATACATCGAGTATTTGCTTTCCGAAAAACAAAAAGGCAAGAAGGATCAGGAGTCCGATCAGTACCTCGCGAACGATGATCTTTCGGCGCCGCTCTGCTGGTACATCTTTGAGGATGGTCAGCACCAGCGGCACATTACCGAAAGGGTCGAGTACGAAAAACAACAAGACCGCCGTCGATATGAGGAAGTTGAAGTCCATAGGTTTACTTACCTGCGCGTTTACGCTCGTGCTCTTTCAAGTGGATCTTCCTCAATCGGATGCTCTGTGAGGTCACTTCCACGAATTCATCAGATTGGATATACTCCAACGCTTCTTCAAGAGTGAATTCTACGGGCGGAGCAATACGCATCTTTTCATCAGCACCAGATGAACGCATGTTCGAAAGCTTCTTTGTCTTGGTCACGTTGATGGTCAAATCGCCGGGATGATTGTTCTCACCGATCACCTGCCCCTCGTAAATGTTGACATTCGGCGCAATGAAAAAGGTTCCCCGGTCCTGCAAGTTGTTGATCGAGTAAGGAAAGGCCGTACCGGTCTCCAGAGCGATCAAAGAGCCGTTCTGGCGACCAGGGATATCTCCTTTATAAGGTTGAAATTCCATTAAGCGATGGCTCATGATAGCTTCTCCTGCGGTTGCCGTGAGCAAATAGTTTCTCAAACCGATGAGTCCGCGTGATGGGATCTGGAATTCGAGGTGAATTCGGTCTCCCTTTGGTTCCATGGTCAGCATATCTCCTTTGCGAAGAGTCACCGCTTCGATGGCTTTACCACTCACGTTTTCGGGCAAATCGATGGTCAAGTGCTCTACGGGCTCCATCTTAACCCCGTCGATCTCTTTCAGGATCACCTGAGGCTGACCAATTTGCAGCTCGTAACCTTCGCGATGCATGGTCTCGATCAATACGCTTAAGTGCAAAACGCCGCGTCCGAACACTTTAAAGGTGTCTGCTGAACCCGTTTCCTCAACACGTAAGGCCAAATTCTTTTCCATCTCTTTTTCGAGACGCTCTTTGATGTGGCGCGAGGTGACGAACTTCCCTTTTTTACCAAAAAACGGCGAGTCGTTGATGGTGAAGGTCATACTCATCGTGGGCTCGTCGATCTTGATGGTCGGCAAGGCCTCCGGCGCTTCGAAATCGGCTACCGTATCTCCAATGTCGAACCCTTCTAATCCGGTCAAGGCACAGATCTCACCGCTGTGTACTTCGTCAACCTTTACCTTTTCGAATCCTTCAAAAACGAAAACCTCCTTGATCTTGGATTTCACGACTTTACCGTCGCGTTTTACCAAGTTCACATTCTGGTTGGCCTTGATACTGCCTCGGTGGATTCGACCAATCGCGATACGACCTACGAACGAAGAATAGTCGAGCGAGGTGATCAACATCTGTGGCGTTCCCTCGCGTTTTTCAGGAGCGAGAATATGCTCAATGATCATGTCGAGCAAGTAGTTGATGTTGTCGGTTGGAGCTTTCCAGTCCTCGGCCATCCAGCCTTGCTTGGCCGAACCAGATGCCGTAGGGAAATCGAGCTGCTCCTCTGTAGCGTCGAGGTGGAACATGAGGTCGAATACCATTTCGTGTACTTCTTCCGGAGTACAGTTTGGCTTGTCGACCTTGTTGATCACCACGATGGGTTTCAAGCCCATTTCAATGGCCTTGCTCAGTACGAATCGCGTTTGCGGCATAGGGCCCTCAAAGGCATCGACCAGCAACAGCACGCCATCGGTCATGTTCAATACGCGCTCTACCTCACCACCGAAATCGCTGTGTCCCGGAGTGTCGATTACGTTGATCTTGTAATCCCCGTAGCGAACGCTTACGTTCTTGGCTAGGATCGTAATGCCTCGCTCACGCTCCAAATCGTTGGAGTCCATGATAAGTTCGCCTGGCTTTTCGTGATCTTCGAAAAGGTTTCCGGCGTGAAGCATTTTGTCGACCAAGGTGGTTTTTCCGTGGTCTACGTGAGCGATGATCGCGATATTGCGCAGTTTCATGGGCTGTTCGTTAAAAACGGGTGCAAAAGTACGCCAAATAAACGTATTCTAACTACCTCTTTATCAATGAAAAAGATGCCGTAACTATTTATTAACTCGCGGCCCTTATTTACCGGTTACCTTTTGTTCTACCTTTATAAAAAAATTACACGACCATGAGCAAGTTGCGCGAACTGAATACCTTCCTCGACGAGTACCTGTTGGACGAAGGTGATTACATCGAGATCGAACTGGCCGATGACACTTCATTGGAAGATTTTTTCGCCACCTATTGGGAAGTTTTCCTCGAGCATCGCATCGATGGCGAAAGTGCTGATCCGGGAGAGTTTTTCTTCTATGCCGGAATTCACGCTATGGACTTGCAAGATGCGGTAACGGCGTTTGAAGAAGATGAACCCCTTGGCGATGACGGCGGAGGCGTATGGGTGGTCGACCTATGCCTCGAACTTACCAAAGGATTGGCGGAGCAGAAGGGCTTTGTTGATCTGGAGTGAAATGCTATTGGTGGCGCCTGTGGCGCTATTAGTTTCATAAGTGTTATCAGTGGCGCTTCGCGCTAGAAGTGATATAAGAGGAAGTGCATTCGGGCTTAGACTTAGTGAATTTGCCGGAACCAGTGCTACGCATCAGGTTCGCCTTCGGCGAATCAGGTATTTTTAAATAGCTATTAGCCTTAGCGTTAGCTTATTCACGGAAAATTGAACTTTGCTAAAGCTAAGACCTAAGAACTACCCCAACCGGACAATGATCCGACCCGTGCACGTCATTTAGAATGAAGGTATCAGACACTTTTTCCATCAACGGTGCTGAGACCAGAAAATAATCGAGCCGCCAACCGATGTTCTTCTCACGTGCACCGGCACGAAAACTCCACCAGCTGTACTTTACTTCGTCGGGATGCTGTGCCCGCCAGCTGTCGGCCATGCCCGTTTCATTGAGAAAGCGATCCATCCCATCGATCTCCTGTTGGGTATACCCAGCCGTTTTGTTGTAATTTGACTTTGGTCGCGCGATGTCGATCTCCTGATGGGCCACATTCAAGTCGCCGCAAAAGACGACGGGCTTCTTACTCTGCAGATCCGCCAAAAACGCGGCCATATCCACGTCCCATTGCCCGCGATAATCGAGTCGCTTCAATCCATTTCCCGAATTCGGCACATAGGCCGTCACCAGGTAAAAATCTTCGTACTCCGCAGTGATCACGCGCCCCTCAGTATCGTGCTCCTCAATGCCCATATCCATGCTCACGTTCAAGGGCTTCTCCTTGGAAATGATCGCCGTACCTGAGTACCCTTTTCGGTCTGCCGAATTAGCGTACAAATGATAGCCTTCCAATCCGGTCAAGGCCTCGCCAACCTGCTCGGGCGTTGCCTTGGTTTCCTGAAAGCACACCACATCGGCGTCGAGTTCTTGCAGGGTTTCCAACAATCCTTTCTTGACACTGGCACGGATGCCGTTCACGTTGAAAGAGATGAGCTTCATGAGATAGGTACGTTTCGTGCCGCAGGCACAGCTTGTATGAATGCGATGCTGCGGTCGTTAAAAAAGTCGGGTTGATCGATATTGACTACGTGGCCCGAGTTGGGTACCACGATCAGTTGCGCTGATTTTTGCCTCGCGGCAAGATGTTTTATGGACGGCAAAAACATATGATCCTCGTCGCCCATCAAGTACAAGGTCGGTATGAGGACCTCCACGGTTCTGAACCATTTGAGCTTGTGGTTGACGTCGGCGGCCAGCTTGAACCACCGTATAAATTCCTTTTGCGCCAGTTTCTTCGCTTCCTCAATGAAGAGCAAGCGCGATACGCGGTGTGCCCGCCGAGGCATTATTATAAAGGCGAAGAATTTATACAGCAGTAAATAAGGCACCACGCTCTTGAACCACACACCCGGCCGCATGAGTATTTTTCCGCGCAGATTCAGCTTCATCACCGCTCCGGCCATGATCATGCTCTGAACGCGAGTGGCGTGTTTCTCGGCCAATTCACGAACGATGATGGCCCCGAGCGAAATGCCAATGAAATGACTCCGCTTGATCTTCAAATGGTCGATGACCTCGCGAATTTCCTCGGTGATCTCTTCGAATGTATAGCGCGGAAGCTTCAACGGAGCCGGCATCTTGCTTTGTCCGTGTCCGCGCAGATCGACCAGCAGTACATTGAAGTGCTTGCGAAACGCGCGAAGCTGCCGAAACCAAATGCTCGACGATCCACCGGCCCCGTGAATAAAGGTTACCCACTGGTCCGAACTCCCATGCTCATATGTAGTATAATGTAGCAAGGGCGCCAAATTAATCAAATCGCCCCGTTTTTGGTTATACTTGCGTTCCTAACCTGCTAACTGAAGCGATCTTATTATGCAAGCAAGATTATGGTGCGGACTGTTTTTACTGTTCGCTACTATGGCCTACGGCCAGATGGGCAAGTCCAACGACCTGGCCGATACCCGACCCGGCCGATTTGCTCTGACCCACGCCACTGTTGTGATGAACGAATCTGTCACGCTAGAAAATGCTACCGTGTATATCTCCGATGGTGTCATTGAACGCGTTGTTGAAGGTGGTTCCGCTACCGCCGGCTACCGCGAGATCGACCTCACGGGAAAATACGTTTACCCGGGGCTCATCGATCTGTATTCGAGCTACGGTACTCCGGATGCGGAGCGCTCTCGAGATCGCCAACGCGGTCCTCAGTTCGAGAGTAACGTTAAAGGACCTTACGGATGGAACCAAGCCATCCGGTCCGAATTTGAGTCGTACCTCCATTTCGAGACCTCCGAAAAAACAGCAGGCTCTCTTCGCAAGCTGGGCTTTACGGCCGTTCTGACTCATCGGCACGACGGTATCCATCGCGGATCGGGTGCCTTGGTCAGCACTGGAGCTTTCGAGGCCAACGAAGCACTGATCATTCCTCAGGCATCGACCCATTTCAGCTTTCAAAAAGGAACGAGTACTCAATCGTACCCCAGTAGTATCATGGGCTCCGTAGCCCTGCTTCGTCAAACACATTACGATGCGCAGTACTACGCCTCCGTGCCCGACCCGGACGGATTCAACGCCACACTAGTGGCCTTCAACGACCAACGCCGGTTGCCGGCCATCTTCGAAGTACGCGACCGATTGCGTGCCCTTTTAGCCGATGAGGTAGGGAAAGAGTTGGGCTTTGATTTCATCATTCGAGGAAATGGCGACGAAAACCAACGCGCTGCCGAACTGGCCGCCGCCGGGGCGCGATTCGTTCTGCCACTCGATTTTCCGGATGCCTACGATGTTGAGGATCCTTATGCGGCTCTCGATGTGAGGTTGGCCGATATGTGGCATTGGGAGCACGCCGCCGAGAACCCGCGTCGTCTGCACGAAGCCGGAATCGAGTTCGCATTTACCACGGACGGACTCAGCAATCAGCGCGATTTCTGGAAGAATCTGCGAACGGCCATTGATAAAGGACTGCCCGAGGATGTAGCCCTCGCCGCCCTCACCACAGTGCCGGCCCGTTGGCTGGGCGCCTCCGATATGGTTGGGCAAGTCGACGCCGGATTTAGGGCCGATCTCTTGGTGACCGACACCTCCTTGTTCGCCAAAGGGTGCACCGTGCATCAGATTTGGACGGGCGGACAAAAACACGAATACAAGGCCCTGCGGGCCGATGATTTCAACGGCGTCTACGATTTAACTGTGGCGGACAGTAGCTGGACTTGGAAAGTCTTGGGAGAACCGGGGAAACACCGCGCGGAGATCGCCTTGACCGATAGTACCACGCTCGATGTCACCTCGAAATTCGATGATAAGAACCTCGTGATGAGCTTTCAACCCGATGGACGCCCAGCTTCAATACGGCTGAGTGGTTTCCGCACCGATAACGGATATGTCGGAAGCGGTCAATGGAGCGATGGTTCTTGGGTGAGCTGGACGGCGACCTATACGAGTGCTTTGCCGGTCGACACGATCAAAAAAGCCAAATCAAAGAAAGAAGATTCAGAGATTCCAGAACTGACCACCATTCCTCGACCGTTCAATGGTTACGGGCTTTTCGAGTCCCCGAGCGATACCAATGTCGTTTTCCGCAATGCCACCGTTTGGGTGTTGGCCGGCGATGAGGAGGTTCTGGAAAATGCCGATGTTTGGGTCCGTAATGGCCGCATTGAGGCGGTAGGTGTAGACCTCAAAACCAACGGAGCCGTGGAGGTCGATGCCACTGGAATGCACATAACCCCGGGAATCGTCGACGAGCATTCGCACATCGCTTTGAGTGGGGTCAACGAGGGCACTATGAACAGCTCGGCCGAAGTGCGCATGTACGACGCCATTGATTCAGAGGATATCAATATTTATCGTCAGCTCGCGGGCGGAGTAGTAGCTGCGCAATTGTTGCACGGCTCGGCTAATCCGATCGGCGGACAGAGTGCCCTGGTTAAATTCCGTTGGGGTGCCGATCCTCGTGGGATGCACATTGAAGGAGCGGACAGATTCATCAAGTTCGCCTTAGGTGAGAACGTGAAGCAGAGCAATTGTGGCGACGATAACCGGGTGCGTTTTCCACAAACCAGGATGGGAGTGGAACAAGTGTATGTGAATGCCTTTACTCGCGCCACCAACTATCGCGCCGCTGAGGCGCAGCTAAGCAAGAACGAACCGTTCCGCCGAGACCTCGAGCTTGAAGCCTTGGCCGAGATCGTGGAGCAAGAGCGGTTCATTACGTGCCACAGTTATGTGCAAAGTGAGATCAATATGCTGATGCATGTGGCTGAGCAGTTTGGTTTCCGGATCAATACGTTCACCCATATTTTGGAAGGATATAAAGTGGCCGATAAAATGGCTGAACACGGCGTTGGCGGATCCACTTTTGCGGACTGGTGGGCGTACAAATACGAAGTGAAGGAGGCCATTCCGTACAATGCGGCCTTGATGCATGAGGCGGGCATTACCGTGGCGATTAACTCCGACGATGCCGAGATGGGGCGCCGTTTGAATCAGGAGGCGGCCAAAGCGGTGAAGTACGGCGGCGTATCGGAAGTGGAAGCCCTGAAAATGGTGACTTTGAATCCGGCCAAGTTACTGCATCTCAACGCCGAAATGGGAACCGTTGAGGAGGGAAAGAGTGCCGACATCGTCCTATGGACCGACCATCCGTTGAGTGTTTACGCAGAGGCCCAAACGACGCTGGTCGATGGGCGCGTGTATTTTGATCGAGATCGCGATGCGGCTCGTTTGCAGTGGATCGAGGAGGAGCGACAGCGTTTGATCGCCGCCATGCGGGGCGAAAAGGCCAAAGGTGCTCCAACACAGGAGCCAGCTGAAGAAGAGCATCACCATTGGCATTGTGATGATATGTTGGAACAAGGTATCGAATATTAAATTAAAGAGGGAATGAAAAGTTTATTCAGCATAATCGCCGCCTTTTTCGCGTTGACTGCCATTGCTCAGATTCCGACTCCCGGATCGCTACAAACAGGTCCGATCGCTATAATCGGAGGTACGGCCCACGTAGGTAATGGAGAGGTCATTGAGAACGCCTACATCTTTATAGAAGAAGGAATGATAACTGCAGTGGGCGACATGTCGGCTGTGCGGATCGATCGTACACAATATGAGGTTATCGATGCCGGTGGTCAACATATTTATCCGGGCCTGATCCAGGTGAACACTACACTTGGGCTTGAAGATATTTCAGCTGTTAGAGCCTCTCGGGACGACAGAGAAGTTGGGGATTTTACGCCCAACGTTCGAAGTTTGATCGCCTACAATACCGATAGCTGGCATATTCCTGCTCAGCGCCACTTAGGAGTACTGCTCGCTCAACCCACACCTCGTGGAGGGTATTTGCCCGGAACCTCAGCGGTGGTGCAGCTCGATGCTTGGAACTGGGAAGACGCTGCCTACGCCGTGGATAACGGGCTTCACTTGTCATGGCCATCGCCCACCTATGGAGCGCGTTGGTGGATGGGCGAGACCGAGCGTCGTAAGAATCCCGAATACGAAGATCAAGTTGCAGCGATCGATGAGATCTTTCGCGATGCACAGGAATACATGGCTTTTGAGGGCGATCAGGAGACAAACCTGAAACTAGAGGCCATGGCTCCGGTATTCTCAGGTGAAAAGACCTTGTTTATTCAGGCATCGCGTCGCAGACAGATCATTGAATCGGTGCAGTGGGCGATGGATATGGGTATTCCGCGCGTGGTCATCGTTGAGCCGCGCGATGCACATTTGTGCATGGATTTCTTGACCGAGTTCGATATTCCCGTTGTACTTCCTCAAGTACATGCATTGCCATCACGAGATGACGGCGCAGTTACGGAGCGATTTGAGCTTCCAAAGATGCTTCACGAAGCCGGTATAAAAGTAGTGTTGAGCTATGACGATCTTCAGGAAGCGCGCAATTTGCCCTTCTTCGCAGGAACTGCGGTGGCCTATGGACTCAATTACGAAGCTGCCTTGGCCATGATCACGCTTAATGCTGCGGAGGTGCTCAATATCGCCGATCGTGCTGGAAGCCTAGAAGTCGGGAAGGACGCCAACATCGTGATCTCTAATGGGGATTTAATGGATATGCGCACCAACGATGTTCAGGTGGCGATGATCCAAGGTCGTTTACTCGATTTGAATGGACCCCACCAAAAGCTGTACGAGAAATACAAGAACAAGCCGTAACCCCTGGGTACGGCTTGCTCTATATGACTTATACTTTTGTTTTAATCCTCGATTGACTCGAGCATAACTTCAACGGCCTTCTGAAGCTGTGGATCGTTACCTGCAGCAGCATCGGCCGGAGTCAAAACGACTTCGTAGTCGGGTTGTAGTTCCTGATTTTCGAGATAATTTCCATCCTTGTCGATGGTTCCAACCATTGGGATACCGAAGTACATGGAGTTATTCATGAGGGTCTCCCACCAAACAGCAGTAGCCGTTCCTGCCACGGGAGTTCCGATCAGCGGGCCGATCTCTAGTTCTTTATAAGCCCATGGGAAGAAGTGTGCATCCGAGTAATTTGATTCGCTCATCAGCACACAGGATTTCCCTTTCCATTTAGTCGAAGGCTCGTGACCCAGATCCTGACCGCGTGGGACTAAATTCACATAGGCCTCACCGCTAAGGAAGGTCGCAAGCTGATCATGAAGCCAGCCTCCACCGTTGAATCGCGTATCCACGATCAATGCGTCGCATTCGTAATACCGCCCTAGAGCTTCTTCAAAAACTACGCGCATACTGGCGTCGCCCATGCTACGAACATGCACATAGCCTACTTTACCACCCGAAAGTTCTTCAACTTCTTCGCGGTTTTGCTTGACCCAACGTTCGTATAGCAATTCGTTCTCCATTCCTCTCGAGATCGCCTTGATGCGCACGTCTTTTTCTTCACCGTCGTTCACCACGGTCAAGAGCACGGTTTCACCGGCTTTTCTATTGAACCATCCCCAAGGGTTTTCACCCGCTTTGATCTCGCGACCATCTATGGCCTTGATCACCGATCCGACCTCAAATGGCGAGTCGGCATAATCACCAGGGCCTTTCGTAAGCACTTCGGTCACTGTGAGTCCATCGGCATCTTGGGTCCAATCGAAGAGCATTCCGAATGCAGCACTTTGGTCATCGTCGTACGATTCACCAAAGGCACCCGAACCCGTGTGTGAGGCGTTCAATTCTCCGAGGAGTTCGCTCATGAGTTCAGCGAAGTCCTGATTGTTGGTCATTTCCTTCACTTTGGGCTCGTAGGCTTCCTTGTAAAAGGCCCAATCGACCCCTTGCATATCCTCCACATAGAACTTCTTCAGTGTTTGGCGCCATACGTGCTCAAATAAATATTCGCGCTCGCCCTGTGGATCGAGCTCCATTTCGGCACTGATCTTCACTGATTCGGTTTTTCCACCCGAGACGGCGATCGTAGAAAACCCTCCTCCGGTAGAAACGAATACGTGTTTGCGATCATCGCTGAGTTCCCAGGAGCCAAAGCTGCGGTCAAGACTGGTGATGGTCTCCATTTCACCTTTGTACAAATCCCATTCGTAGAATCCCCATTTGCGGTTTTCGTAAGCGAAAAAATAGAGCTTGTCTCCATCCGCAGAAAGGAATCCGCCACCGAGGTTTCCGCTCATGGGAGTAAGACGTGCTTTACGTTCGTACACACCATCCAGGTCGAATGACAATGCTTCGACCTCATCTTCGTCGTCATTGTCCTTTTTCTTCTTTTTCGACTTCTTGTCGTCGTCTTCCTCGTCGTCGCCTTTCGTCTCCTTTTCTTTCATCTCTTTCCACAAGGCGTACTCCTCTTCATTGAGGCGATATTTATCCCAGGCTTTCTGAGTCAAGAACATGGCGTAGATGTCCCAAGTGCCCCCGCGCCCCTGCATATTGGAGTTTCCGTGGCGGTTGCTGCCCCAAATCATGACCTCTCCATTACATTCGAAAGTTCCGGACCAGTCATTGAAGCCCGATCGGGTAAGGTCCATCGGCTCTTCTTCACCTGAAGCCGATACTATTCCCATATCGCTGATCCATTGTTTTCCGGGCAGGTAATTTACAGCGAACCATTTACCGTCTGGCGACCAGGCGTAGTATTGGTCTCCATCGGCGTACGAATAGTTGTACTTGGCCGGAAGCACGGTGCGTGTTTCCCCACTTTCGATGTTCAATACTTTTAGGATCACCCGTTCTTCGAGGTAGGCAACTTCTTTACCGTCTGGGGAATATTGCGCTTGAAACTCTTCTTCCGGGTTTTCGAGCAGGGCTTTTTCATTGATCAGGGTAGCACTGTAGAAGTATGGCTCGTCTTCTCTGGCGATCTCCGCTTCGTACACATTCCAGGAACCATTGCGTTCGCCGGCGTACAAGATCTTACGACCGTTGGGATGAAAATCGACACTGCGCTCTTGTTCCGGGGTGTTGGTGATTCGCTTGGTCCAGGATCCTTCGACCGAAGTGACGAACACTTCGCCTCGATAGATGAACGCGATCTCCTTTCCGTTGGGGCTTACTGCGAAGTCGCCGCCGGCTGTTGCTCTCAGGATCTCATAGTCGTTTTCTTTAGCATCGTCGTGTAGGGTGACCGAAAGCTTTTGTGGTTCTTCGCCTTCGCGCTGAGTATAGAGCTCACCGTGATAGCTGTAGCACAGGAGTCCGTCGTTGCTTATGGAGAGCATGCGAACCGGGTGTTTGTCAAAAGAGCTTACCTGAGTGAAAGTTCCGTCCGCCGATCGTTTGACCACGTTGAAACTGTTTCCGTACATCTCGCTGGTGAAGTAGATATCGGTTGAGCCGGGGGCCCATACCGGATACAGGTCTTCGCCTTCGTAGGTCGATAGCTTTTCATAATTGCCGTCGGCGAAGGTATAGGTCCAGATGTCGCGTGTAACGGCAGAGGTGTGGTGCTTGCGCCAAAAGTCTTCATAGCCTTTCCGGTCGTGAAATACGATGGCTGATCCATCGGCGTTGTAGCGCGCGTTTTCGGCCGGAGTGGTCATGAGTTGGACGGGTCTTCCGCCCGTGACCGGAACGCGATACAACTCGCGCAATCCGCCCGAGGGGAACTGACGATTCGCTGCCGCATCCTGCCGCGAGGCAGAAAAAAGAACAGCACTACCATCGGGAGTGAAATCGCTGGGGTGGTCGCTGCTGCTAGCGAAGGTGAGACGTGTGGGCTGGCCGCCGGTAGCTTCGATCACGAAGACATCGAAGTTTCCGTAGCGGTCGCTGGCAAAGGCAATTTTGGAGCCGTCGCGCGACCAAACGGGTTCGAAATCGTACGCCGGATGAGTGGTGAGGGCGCGTGCTTCTCCGCCTGCGGCGGGAACCACGTAAAGGTTGCCCTGATAGCTGAATACGATTTGGGATCCATCGGGAGAGATGGCTGGATAGCGCATCCACGAAGGATTTTGAGCGATTGACCCGAGTACGGCCGAAACGCCCACTAAAAGCAGGAGTAGTTTTTTCATTGGTTAGTGTTCTGTGTTAAAGGAAATAGAAGGTAACAAATTATTTTACAAGTAGGGAGTCCTGTACGTGTAAGTCGCTGAGCGTCATCGCGAAATCAACACCCGAGAGGGGGACGCTGAACCCTTCGGCCTCGTGGTCGAGTGCGATCATGACCCCCGTGCGGGTAGCTACCCAATTCTCCCAGGTGAATTCGAGTCCGCCAATGGGGATGATCTGCACCCACATTTGCCACGATTGGGGTTTTCCGTCCTTGTCGAGGTGCCAGAGGTAGGTATCGCCCGGGGTGGTACCGCCGCTGCTATAAGTGACCTTTAGGGCCGGACCGCGATCCGTTTGTACGAGTTCTCGGATAGTGCCGGGATCGCGAGCCTTGAGTGGAGCAATGAGCCAAAAACTGTCGTTGTTGAAGTAATCCCAGGCCGTTTGGATCTTATCTTCTTTGTCCTCTCCGCTGAGTTCCGATTCGAATACGAAAGCGCGCCCCTCTTTGGTTTCGGGGTATAGGTACACCGTGAATTCGTCCCATTTTACGCGAACCAAGTGCTCGTTCTTGTTCCAGACGTAGTGGTGTGCATCTCGAAAGGTCCAGCGGGCGAATGCCGTGCTGTCCCACGCCTCCCTGCCGACGGCCTTGAACATTTTATCGCAGAGTTCTTCCGCGGCCGGGCCTCTTTTGCCTTCGGGCAAATCCTCGCTGATGAAGTACTGCACGGCCAGTATTGCGCCCATGAGAAGCACGATGAAGATCAGAACGCCGATGAGGATCTTGCGAAACATTGTCGAAGTTTTAAATGAGCATACCTACGATGACCGCAGTAAAGAGCGAGGCCAGCGTTCCGCCGATCAGCGCCTTAACGCCGAGTTCAGAAAGGGTGGTCTTGCGGCCGGGAGCGAGCGCTCCGATGCCTCCGATCTGAATTCCGATTGATGCGAAGTTGGCGAAACCACAAAGGATATACGTTGCGATGATTATGGACTTTTGCTCGGCGAATTTTCCGGCCTCTTTTAGTTCGCCCATGCTCACGTAGGCTACGAATTCGTTCAAGATGATCTTTTCACCGAGGAGCTGGCCCACCAAGATCATATCTTCCTTAGCCACACCCATGAGCCAGGTGAGCGGAGCTAAAACATAGCCTAGAATGAACTGAAGGGAGAATTGCTCGTATTGGCCGTTCGTGAAGCTATTGACCCAGGTATTCAAGCCTGTGCGTGCACCAAAAAAATCACCCAATACGTAGTTCACCATGGCGATAAGGGCGATAAAAACGAGGAGCATGGCGCCCACGTTTACCGCTAGGCGGATGCCCTGAATGGTACCGTTGGTAATGGCTTCGAGCGCGTTTTTTCCGATTCGTTCTTTGGAGATCGACATCTCTTCGTTGAACTTCTCGGTTTCGGGAACCAAGAGTTTGGCTCCTACGATGGCCGCTGGAGCCGACATCACCGAAGCGGCCAGTAAGTGCTTGGCGAAAAATATCTTTTCGGCATCGCTATCACCTCCGAGAAAACCGATATATGCGGCAAGCACTCCGCCTGCAATAGTTGCCATACCGCCTGACATCAAACACATGAGCTCCGAGCGGGTCATTTTATCGATGTAGGGTTTGATGAGAAGTGGGGACTCGGTTTGGCCGAGAAATATGTTTCCGGCCGCAGCCAAACTCTCCGCTCCACTCAGCTTGAGTGTTCGTTTCATGAGCCAGGCGAATCCGTAAACGATCTTCTGAAGAATGCCGTAGTAGAAAAGAATGCTAGTGAGTGCCGAAAAGAACAAGATCGTAGGCAATACTTGAAAGGCGAATATGTAACCGACCCCCTCGAGGTCGGTCACCAGAGATCCGAATATAAACTCCGAGCCAGCCGTAGTAAAACTCAAAAGCGTGACAAAGGCGCTGCTCATCCAATCGAAAATGTTCTTTACGACCTCCACCTTTAGGATGGCGAAGGCAAAGATCAGCTGAATCCCAATGCCCTTCATAACGAGTGACCACTTAATGGCCCTTCTGTTGCTCGAGAACAGCCATCCGATAAGCACCAAAACGGCTAAGCCGAGGAGTCCGCGGAGAATACCCGTTAAGCTGATGTTCTCGAAACTCCCAGTATCAAAGGGCTCGGTTTCAGCTCCCGATCCAGGCTGCTCGTCTGTTGCTAACGCTGTTGTTGATGCTGACGTTGACGCCCTCTGAAAAGAGTAATCCACCCCATTCTCGCTGAGCGTCAACAGGGAATCGCCCGAAAAAGTGAGTTGGTAAAAGCGAACCGTATCGTTTGGATTTTCGTAGCTGTACTTTAAACGGTCTCCTGTTTTTTCCCATTGGCCTACGGCCAGAAGGCCAACCGCGGTCAGCTCGTAACTGAACTTGCCATTCTCCAATACGTGCATGGAGTCGGCCACACTCACTGGTCGTAAAGTGTCACCTGATTCCGAAAGGATACTCTTGAATTGCCAGTGTCCGACCGGCGATTGTGCGGAAACTAAAAGGGATAAGCCCAAGAGTAGCGATAGGAGGCTGCGCTTCATGGCGCCCAATTTAGTTCTTTTTCCGCTTCTCTAATTCGTCTCTGATGGCCGCAGCTTTTTCGTAGTCCTCCTTCTCGATGGCGTCTTGCATTAAAGACTGCAGCTGGTGATCGTTGAGGCCCGAAAAATGGCCTTCGACCTTTTCTTTTTCGCTCTCGATAGCCTCCTCCATTTCTGAAGGTTGCTTTTCTTCGGTTGGAGTCTCTTCTTCGAGGATGATCCCGGCCGCTTTTAATATTTCCTCATAGGTGTATATGGGGCAGCCAAATCGAACCGCTAGAGCTACAGCATCGCTAGTTCGGGCATCGAGCGTGACTTCTTCATCATTCTGTAAACAAACCAAACTGGCGAAGAAAACTCCGTCCTGCAACTTGTGGATCAATACTTCCTTGAGTCCGATCCTGAATTCATCGGCAAACTGCTTGAACAGGTCGTGCGTCAGCGGGCGAGGGGGTATCACATCCTTCTCGAGAGCGATGGCAATGCTCTGCGCTTCGAATCCGCCAATGATGATCGGGAGACGTCGGTGCCCTTGCTCTTCGGAGAGAACCAAGGCGTAAGCACCACTCTGGGTTTGACTGTACGACAGTCCCACGATGTTCAGACGAACTTTTTTCATGTAATCTTCTTAGGCGTTGCCTTTGAAGTTCTTGATCGCTTCGGTCAACTTCGGAACCACTTCGAATGCGTCTCCAACGATACCGTAATCGGCTGCTTTGAAGAACGGTGCTTCCGGATCCTTGTTGATGACCACGATATTCTTGCTGGCATTGACTCCGGCCAAGTGCTGAATAGCTCCCGAGATTCCGATGGCAATGTAAAGTTGCGGGTTGATGGCGATCCCTGTTTGACCTACGTGCTCGCTATGAGGGCGCCAGCCCATGTCAGATACCGGTTTAGAACAAGCTGTTCCGGCGTCGAGGGTCTCGGCCAATTCCTCGATCATGGTCCAGTTTTCGGGTCCTTTGAGTCCGCGTCCGGCGGAAACGACCAGCTCCGCCTCTGGGAGTGGGATCTTGCCTTTGGCGCGGTCAATGGAAACTGAATTCATTTTGCTCGCAGTGTTCAAAGTTTCGTGGGATGCCGCTTCGGCACTTCCTCCAAATTCCTCGACACCGATGGCATTAGGGATAATGGTGATGATGTTCTTGTCGCGCTGGCTCTTGTAAAAGGCAAATCCTTTTGAAGAAAAGCTCTTGCGCTTCACGGTCAATGGCGAGGTGCTCTCAGGAACAGCCACTGCATTGGTGATGAGTCCGGCGTTGGCTTTTACGGCCAAGATCGGTGCAACGGACCCTCCGTAGTTGGTATTACTGATGACGATGGTGTTGGCGCCTTCCGACTCGGCCAATTCGGCAAGCGCACCTGCGAAGGTGTCATTACCAAACGCGGTGAGGTTCGGAACGTTAACGGTCTTATTCGCGCCGTAGGCACCCAAATCGGTTCCGTCGTTTACGCTACCAAAAGTCACGGCTATTACTGAATCGCCGTAGGTGTCGGCAATGCGTTTGGCGTAGCTCACGGCCTCGAATGTGGCCTTCTTGAAATTTCCTTCCCAGGTTTCGGCAAATACTAATACAGACATGTCAATTCTTTCTTTTCAATTAAATCACCTTCGCTTCTTCGTGCAGCAGGCGAACCAGTTCGCCAACGTTATCTGCATCGATCATGGTGCAGTCGCCCTTCTCGGTCGGGCGCTCGTATTTTTCGGTGGTGGTGGCTTTTTCCGCCTCAGCGGCGGGAAGGACATTCAGTGGCTTCTGACGAGCCATCATGATACCGCGCATGTTCGGGATGCGCAGATCCTTTTCTTCTACCAATCCTTTTTTACCAGAAAGTACCAACGGAAGTGATCCGGACAATGTTTCTTTTCCGCCATCGATCTCGCGAATGGCCGTGAAATTGAATCCTTCGACCTCCAAACCGATACAGGTTTGAATGAACGGCATGTCGAGCATGGCGGCCACCATACCGGGTATTTGTCCACCGTTGTAGTCAATGGACTCAACACCTCCAATGATAAGCTCGAAATCCTTTTCCTTAGCTACTGCGGCGATCTGTTGAGCGATGAAAAAACTGTCATCGGCAGGCGCGTCGACGCGAATAGCTTCGTCGGCTCCGATGGCCAAAGCCTTGCGAAGGGTCGGTTCAGTTTCGGCTCCACCGACGTTGATCACCGTAATGGTGCCGCCGTGTTTTTCTTTCAGAAACAGGGCTTTGGTAAGGCCAAATTCGTCGTTGGGCCCAATGATGAATTGGAGACCGTCTTTAACAAATTCAGTATCGCCATTGGTAAAGTTGATTTTTGAAGTAGTGTCGGGAACATGCGAAATGCAAACCAGTATATTCATCCTTCTTCTTGTATTTCGAAATGGAGAGCAAATTTAGTCATTTAATTCTTATTTTTGCCGTCCCTAACGCTGAGGACAATGAGAGAAATTCAATTCCGAGAAGCCGTTTGTGAAGCCATGAGCGAGGAGATGCGCCGCGATGAGCGCGTATATCTCATGGGCGAGGAAGTCGCAGAGTACAACGGAGCGTATAAAGCCTCGAAGGGGATGCTCGACGAATTCGGACCCAAGCGCGTGATCGACACGCCTATTGCTGAGCTCGGTTTTTCCGGTATCGGAGTAGGTTCTGCCATGAATGGTCTGCGCCCTATCGTGGAGTTCATGACCTTCAACTTCTCACTTGTTGCCATCGACCAGATCATCAGCAACGCTGCTAAGATGTATCAGATGTCAGGTGGTCAGTTCAATATTCCTATCGTATTTCGCGGGCCTTCAGGTTCTGCCGGTCAATTGGGAGCTACCCATAGCCAGAGCTTCGAGAATTGGTTCGCCAACACGCCAGGTCTTAAGGTCGTTGTGCCTTCTGACCCCAAGGATGCGAAGGGATTGTTGAAAAGTGCCATTCGCGACGACGATCCGGTATTGGTGATGGAGTCGGAGCAGATGTACGGTGATAAAGGGCATGTCCCAGAAGGCGAATATTTGATCCCTATCGGAACGGCCGAAGTAAAGCGCCAAGGAAAGCACGTGACGCTCGTATCCTTCGGTAAGATCATCAAGCACGCCTTTTCGGCAGCCGAGCAATTGACGAAGGAGGGTATTGAATGCGAGGTGATCGACTTGTGTTCTGTACGCCCGATCGACTACGATACGGTGATCAACTCCGTGAAGAAAACGAACCGCATGGTAGTGCTCGAAGAGGCATGGCCTTTAGCGAACATCTCTACTGAATTGAACTACATGGTTCAGAAATACGCATTCGACTATTTGGATGCGCCAATCAAGAAAATCAATACGCTCGATACCCCGATGGCTTACGCGCCGACCTTAGTTGAGGAGTTCCTCCCACAAGTCGACGATGTCATTAAAGCCGTCAAGAGCGCCCTATACATCTCATAAATAATCCAAAACTAAACCTCATGGAAAATCTGGTGTACGTTTTACCGGTATTCGGTATCATCGCACTAGCGTTCGTATTCATTCGCAGCGCTTGGGTATCCAAGCAAGATGAAGGCGATGCTAAAATGGCCAAAATCGCGAAGCACATTGCCGATGGAGCAATGGCCTTTTTGAAAGCCGAGTATAGAATCCTCGCTATTTTTGTCGTAGCCGTCGCTGCACTTCTCGCATTCAAAGGATCGATGGAAGCTGATTCTAGCCCCATGGTCGCCGTTTCCTTTGTTATCGGGGCCATCTGTTCCGGACTTGCCGGATTCATCGGAATGCGCATCGCTACCAAAGCCAACGGTCGTACAACTCAAGCTGCACGTACCTCATTGGGTAAAGGTCTTGAAGTCGCTTTTGGCGGTGGTTCTGTAATGGGACTCGGAGTTGTTGGACTCGGTGTACTCGGGCTAAGCCTCCTGTTCATCCTCTACAGCGGACAAGGCTGGAGCATCGGAAAAGTATTGAACGTGATCTCAGGATTCTCCTTGGGAGCTTCTTCGATCGCACTTTTTGCTCGTGTAGGTGGGGGTATCTACACAAAAGCAGCTGACGTGGGTGCTGACCTCGTAGGTAAGGTAGAAGCAGGTATTCCTGAAGACCACCCATTGAACCCGGCGACCATTGCCGATAACGTCGGAGACAACGTTGGTGATGTGGCCGGTATGGGTGCTGACCTTTTTGAGTCCTTCGTTGGATCGATCATCGGAACCATGGTATTGGGAGCGGCTTTTGTAGCCCTGCCCGGATTTGCCGAAAGCTTCGACGGACTTGGAGCGGTATTGCTTCCCATGGCCTTGGCCGGAACGGGAATCATTGTGTCGATCATCGGAACGTTCTTCGTTCGCGTGAAAGAAGGCGGAAACCCACAATCTGCATTGAACCGCGGAGAGTTCATCTCGGCCGGACTCATGCTTGTGGTTTCGTACTTCCTTATCAATGGGATGTTGCCTGAGACCTGGTCGCTCAAAGGAACCGACTACACTGCAATGGGAGTGTTCTGGGCCACCATCGCCGGTTTGATCGCCGGATTGGGCGTGGGTTCTATTACCGAATACTACACCGGGACTGGTAAAAAACCGGTGATCAACATCGTTAACCAGTCTGAGACCGGAGCTGCAACGAACATCATTGCAGGATTGGGCGTGGGAATGATGAGTACCGCTATTCCAATTCTCATTATCGCTGCGGCGATCATGATCTCACACCATTTTGCCGGTTTATACGGAATCGCCATTGCCGCAGTTGGAATGCTCGCGAATACGGGAATCCAATTGGCCGTCGATGCTTACGGACCGATCTCCGACAACGCCGGAGGTATCGCCGAAATGAGTGAGCTTCCCGGTGAGGTTCGCGAACGTACCGATAAGCTCGATGCCGTAGGTAACACTACTGCAGCGATCGGAAAAGGATTCGCCATCGCTTCTGCCGCTTTGACCGCCTTGGCCCTTTTTGCCGCGTTCATGCAAACGGCCGGAATCGAATCGATCGATATTTCTAATCCAAAGGTCATGGCCGGACTCCTCGTAGGTGCTATGTTGCCCTTCGTATTCTCAGCACTTTCCATGGGTGCTGTAGGACGCGCCGCCATGTCCATGATCCAAGAGGTTCGTCGCCAGTTTGCGAATATTCCGGAGCTTAAAGCAGCCCTAGAGGTCATGCGTAAGTACGACTCCGATATCAGCAAGGCAACACCTGAAGATCGTGCGATCTTCGATGCAGCCGACGGAAAAGCCGAATACGATAAATGTGTTGAGATCTCTACCCAAGCTTCGTTGCGCGAGATGATCATGCCCGGACTTTTGGCCATCGCTGCTCCTGTAGTAGTAGGTTACGCATTCGGAGCAGAGACCTTGGGCGGATTACTCGCCGGGGTAACGTCTGCCGGTGTGTTGATGGCGATCTTCCAGTCGAATGCCGGAGGTGCATGGGACAACGCCAAGAAAATGCTCGAAGAGCAAGGGAAGAAAGGAACTGAAGCGCACAAAGCAGCGATTACAGGTGATACGGTAGGTGATCCATTCAAGGATACCTCGGGTCCATCATTGAACATCCTCCTTAAGTTGATGTCTGTAGTGGCCCTCGTGATCGCTTCGGGATTGGCTTGATCCACTTCTTGAAAACAAATGGAAGGGCCTCCGAAATCGGGGGCCTTTTTTTTTAATTTAGCGACTCGACCAAACCTAGGGATATGCATATTGCGATCGCCGGAAACATCGGTGCCGGAAAGACCACGCTGACAAAATTACTTTCGAAACACTACGGTTGGACACCCCACTTCGAGGATGTTGACGACAATCCCTACCTCAATGATTTCTACAATGAAATGCAACGCTGGTCGTTCAACCTGCAGATCTACTTCCTCAGAAGTCGCTTTGCCCAGATCAAGGACATTCGCGAAAGCGGTAAGGACGTGATCCAGGATCGGACCATTTACGAAGATGCCCACATTTTCGCTCCGAACTTGCACGCGATGGGACTTATGACGAGCCGTGATTTCGAGAACTACCAGAATCTCTTTGAGCTGATGGATAGTTTTGTGCCTGCCCCCGACATGCTCATTTACTTGCGCGCTTCGGTACCAACCTTGGTCGACCAAATACAGAAACGCGGCCGCGACTACGAATCGAGTATACGCCTAGATTACCTCAATCGCCTCAACGAGCGTTACGAGGCCTGGATCAGTGAATACGATAAGGGTAAGTTATTGGTGATCGATGTCGACAACCTCAATTTCATCGACAATCAAGAAGACCTCGGATCCGTCATCAACAAGGTTGAAGGGGAGATCAACGGACTATTTTAACGAAGTACAACTGCTCTTTTCCGAGCAAATAAACGTACTCCTCCGTAATTTGATACTTCTTCCAACGCCCCACAGCGGGTAGGGGAAAGGTTTGTTGTTGCCGTAATTGAATATCGTAAACGACCATTCCGCCTGCGGCGAGATAGTAGACTTTGTGGTTCATTACTTGAAACTCGTCGGGCGTTTGGATGGGCACGGACCTAACGTAATTTCCGAATAGATCGAGCTGTAGAATCTCCTTACCCTGGTTGTTGATGTAGACGTTGTTGATGGTCTGAAGCAAGTAGGTGGGGGTGACCTCACGGCCAACGGCCTGACTCAAATTAAGGCTTTCGAGGGCGGTTTTTTGATTGGTGACATCCCATTTAATAAGCTTGTCAACGCTTTGGTCGTAGAACCAAAGGGATTTTTGATCCGTGGCCTTTACCCACTGCACGTCGTAGTAGCCGAATTCATCGAGACGAATGGGACTCACGATGGGATTCAGTCGATTGTCTACAATGCGAACGGTAAAGAAATCGCGATAGTAGAGCAGGAGGCCCATGCTCAGGAACGGATCGACATAGCTAATGGAATCGAAACTCGGGTCACTGAACCGGTAAAGGGTTTTTCCGGTCGGGTCCACTTTAACAATCTCTTCACCTTGGAGCAGGTAGGCGTTGCCGAAGCGATCGACCCCGAAGTCCTGTGACGGGGCCACGTTCAACGAGCGCTCGAACCGCAACTCGAGGTTTTGCGCATGAACCCATCCGCCCGAGAGGGTGAGAATCAGAAAAATTAGAAAGCGATTCATGTGCCGTTCATTTCGATGAGTTCATCGAGGTAGTTGCGGTGGTTGGCGAGGCGTGGTACTTTGTTTTGTCCGCCCAGTTTTCCGCGGTTCTTCATCCAATTAAAAAAGAGGCCTGGACGCGCGACGTGCACGATCGGTGGCTTCAGGGCCATGTCTTTATGGCGTTTGGCTTCGTAATCGGTGTTGAGCACTTTGAGGGTGCTGTCGAGGGCATCGACGAAGAAGCTGAGGTCTTCGGGCTCGCGTTCGAATTCGATGACCCACTCATGCGCACCGCCGGCACCATCCTTCATATAAACGGGTCCGCCCGTGTATTCGCGTACCTGAGCCCCTGTTTTTTCGCAAGCGATGGCCAAGGCGCGCTCGGCGTTATCCTGGATCACCTCCTCGCCAAAGGCGTTTATGAAGTACTTGGTTCTGCCGGTGATGCGAATCCTAAAGGGATACAAGGAGGTGAATTCGATGGTGTCGCCAATCTTATAGCGCCAGAGACCGGCATTGGTGCTGATCACCACGGCGTACTGCTCACCAATGCGCACTTCGTCGAGTCCGAACGCCTTGGGGAACTCCTTGTTCCACTCGCCTTCGGGTAAGAATTCGTAGAAGATGCCGTAGTCGAGCATGAGCAGCATATCGTAGCTGTCGAGCCGATCCTTGATGGCGAAGAAGCCCTCCGACGCGTTGTACGTTTCCATGAAATACACATCGTCGCGCGGAATCAGCTGCTTAAACTGCTCGCGGTAAGGGGTAAAGGCCACGCCGCCGTGGATAAAGAGCTCGAGGTTGGGCCAAACTTCGAGCAGATTGTCCTTTCCGGTGGCCTCGAGTACCTTGTGGCAGGTCACGAGCATCCAAGATGGTACCCCGGTCAGTGAGGTCACGTTTTCCTTTACCGTGATTTCCACCGTTTTAGCCAACTTTTCTTCGAAATTTTCGATCAGTGCCGTTTTGTTGTCCGGCGTGCTGAGGAAGTCGGCCCAAAAGGGTAGGTTGTTCACGAGGATGGCACTGAGGTCGCCGTAATAGCTTTTATTCTCGGAGTCGATGGTGGTGGCGCTTCCGGCCATCATGAGACTCTTTCCGGTGAACATCTGCGTGTTTGGATTCAAGTTGCAGTAGATGGACAGCATATCCTTACCCGTATTGAAATGGCACTCTTCGAGGCTTTCCTGTGATACGGGCAAGAATTTACTTCGCTGGCTCGTAGTACCACTCGATTTCGCAAACCATTTGATCTCGGTTGGCCACAGAATATTTTGCTCACCTTTGCGAAGGCGATCGATCCGCGGCACCAAGTCTTCGTAGCTCACCACGGGAACGCGATTGCGGTAATCTTCGTAGTGGCGCATATCTTCGAATCCGAACTCCTTACCATACGCAGTATCGCGGGCACTGCGCACCAGCTTCATTTGCCACTCGCGCTGTACCTCGAGCGGGTATTTCATGAACAGCTCGATCTCGTGGAATCGCTTTTTCATGACCCACGCCAAAACGCTGTTGATTAAAGGAAATTTGACCGCCATTGATTGCTTAACTTCGAGGACTAAGATAGGCATTGTTACAAATCATAACGCACCCATGACGACCTACACCGGACCCCTCGCTAAAATGAATACAGAGCTCGCCAGCCCTACCCGATATACCCTTCCCCTGGGCGATGAAATGATCGATGTTAACGGCCTCATCGGCCGGATTCTTTCGATGCGTTTTACAGGTCGCATTCGCTGCTTCTGCGGCGAACTAAAGACGAAGGTTTACCGTCAGAACTTTTGCTACAACTGCTTTTGGGAAAAGCCTCAGGCGGGCGATCCTATTTTCCACCCCGAAAAGAGTCAGGCCCATTTGGGCATCGAGGACCGTGACCTCGAGTGGGAAAAAGCCAATCAATTGCAGTCACACATCGTATATTTGGCCGTTTCGAGTGGACTCAAGGTCGGAGTCACGCGGAAACGGCAGGTCCCGACCCGGTGGATCGACCAAGGTGCGAGTTACGCCATCCGACTGGCCGAAACCCCCAATCGTTATTTGGCCGGAGCCATTGAAGTAGCATTAAAAGAGCACTTGAAGGACAAAACAGTTTGGCAGCGCATGCTCAAGAACGAGGTGCCGGATCTCGACCTTCGGTCCGAAAAACGCCGTGTGGCCAATTTGCTCGACGAGGAGCTGGGCCAATACGTGACCGAAGATGATTCGATTACGGACATTGAATATCCGGTAAAGGTATTCCCGACCAAGACCAAAAGTTTGAACCTACAAAAGGTGGAAACGTTCGAAGGCGAACTCACCGGCATCAAGGGACAGTATTTGATCTTTGGGGATCAAGCGGTCTTTAATGTGCGAAATAATGAAGGGTTGATTATTGACCTCAATGTGCAGTAGCACACTTCGATCTGTACATTCGCGCTGCGCGCGAGTCAATTTCAGCTGCGCCGAAGTACATTTGCTCTTCGAGCGAGGAAATGGTCATTGACTCCGGGAGGAATAATCTCCTGCAGGGCGCGAATTCACATTGACGTGGTCAATATTCACTTCAGCTCCAACCATTTAACGAATCAACCAACGATGGTCTACATCCGGAGCTCCTCCCCATGCGCTAAGGCAAACCGCTTCCTGAACCACCCGACGGCGGCGTAAATGAAAATGGTATCGACCACGGCGCAGATGATCTTGAAGAGCCAACCGTCGAGGATCATTTGGCCGATATTCGCTACGGGAGTGAGTCCGATAAAGATCACTGAAACGACCAAGGTGGTATCTACCAATTGCGAAAAGATGGTGCTGAAGTTGTTGCGCAGCCAAAGGTGCTTGCCCTTGGTGACGCCCTTCCAAAAGTGGAAAATGCGGATGTCGACCAATTGGGCGGCTAGGTAAGCGATCATGGATGCGGAGATCACCCGCCATGAATTCTGAAATACCGTCCCGTATTGATCGTCGTTTACCGGAGAATTCTCAATGGCCGGAAACTGGTGACCGAGCCACAGGATGAACAGCACGAAAACGCTCGCCGCGAATCCGGCAAAAACGACTTCGTTGGTGCGTCGTCGTCCGTAGATCTCACTCAGAATATCCGTGATCAAGAACGTAGCGGGATACGGCAGAACTCCGGCCGAGATCACGAAGGTCTTGAACCCCAGATCGACGCTGATGAACTTGTTGGCGATGAGGTTACAGGTAACCAAGGCCGTCACGAATAGTGTGGCCAACAGCAAGTAAACCCGTTGAGCTCGGCGTTTTTGTTCTTCGGAATGAGGTTCGGCGACGATGGCGATCAGTTCAATTCGACGTTGAATGGCATGCGGGCTTGAATACCGCGCATGTTCTGAAGCTGCTCTAATTGCTCAAAATAAGGGTACAAGGGTCCGACCTTGCTTTTAAGGGCTCGGGTTTCCATACTGCCCATGAGCTCATCCAGAATCTCCCGAATCGGGTCCTTTTGTAGGGGCAACGACAAAATTCGGTACTCGTCGACCTCGGCGCGTTCAGCGGCCATGGCCAATGCATCTTCAATTCCGCCCAACTCATCGACCAAACCGATCTCGAGGGCATCGGAACCGCTCCACACGCGACCTTGACCAATGCTGTCGACCTCGGCGACTTCCATGCCGCGACCTTTGGCCACGTGACCGATGAAATCGGCGTAGATGTCTTCAATGACGTTGAGGATCTTGGCCTCCTCGAATTCGTTCAGCGCCCGTGTAGGATCTCCAAAGTCGGCGTGTTCATTGGTTACGACCTGATCAAAATGGATACCGATCTTATTGTTCAACAACTCCTCCGGATTAAACAGCACGCCAAATACTCCAATGGATCCGGTAATGGTATTGGGTTCAGCGAAGATGTGGTCGGCTTTACAGCTGATGTAGTATCCGCCCGAGGCAGCCAAATCGCCCATCGAAACGATCACGGGTTTTTCCGCCTTGGCGAGTTCGACTTCGCGCAGGATCACGTCTGAGGCGAGGGCGTCGCCTCCTGGAGAGTTCATACGCAGTACGATGGCCTTTACTTTATCATCGCGTCGCGCGTCGCGGATCGCTTTCGAAATGCGGCCCGATCCAATTTGATATTCTGAACCTTCACCTGAAATGATATCGCCCTGTGCGTAGATGACGGCGATGTAGTCGGTGGTTATTGGAGTGTTGCCTTTGACGTTTTTCCAATCGCTTAGCGCAATTGAACGAATTTCTTCGTCTTCGGCTTGACCTAGCTTTTGACGCAGCAACGACTGCACTTCGTCCTTATAAACGAGCGCGTCTACTAATCCGCCCGAGAGGGCGTCATCACCCATAAAAATAGCCATAGTATCAGCCAGCCCGTTCAAAACGTCGGTAGTGGTTCCGCGACTCTCGGCAATCTCGTTAATGGCCGCTTCCCAAATGGAGCCAATGAATGCGGTGGTTTGCTCTTTGTTGGCAGGGGACATATCGTTACGCAAAAACGGCTCCACCGCACTCTTGTATTTTCCGTGGCGAATCACCTGTGGCTCCACGCCGATCTTGGCCAGCATATCGAGCGGAAAGCTCACTTTACCCTGAAGTCCTTTGAATTCCATCATGCCTTCCGGGTTCAGGAACACGCTGTCGGCCACCGACACGAGGTAGTAGGCTTTTTGGGTATAACCCTCGCTGTAGGCGTAAACGAATTTGCCGGTCGATTTGAAATCGAGCAGTGCATTGCGGATCTCGCGTGTGGAGGCATAGCCACACTGCAAAAAGGTAACGTTGAGGTAAATCCCTTTGATGTTGTCGCTGTCACGAGCTTTCGCGATTTGATCGATGAGATCGTGCAGTCCAATACAGTCGATAATCTCGAAAGGGCTCTCGGTAGTGCGGTCGTAAATGGGTTCGTCGAGGCTCAGGGTGAGCACGTGAGGCTTGTTGATCTTATCTTCATTGCTGCCTGTGCTGACTATCGCCAAGAGAAACAAGAACGAAAGGAGGCTAAACAGGAAGATCCCGACGACGGTAGCCAAGGAAAATTTAAGGAATTGACGCATGTTAAAACTTTTTGAGTGCTAAGCGAAAATAGCAATTATCGGCCTACGGTAGAAACCTATATTTGCCTCGTGGAACACCTGAACGAATATTACGTGGCCCTGGGTTCCAATTTGGGCGACAAAGCCGAACATTTACGCTGGGCGGTCGCTTATTTGGAGCAGCGCGGCGCGGTTACGGCCAAATCGGCCCGCTTTGCGAATTCGCCCGAAGGCTTCCATAGCGACAACAGCTTCGAAAATGCGGTAGTTCACTGGCGCACGGAGCTCAATCCCGAGGCGGCATTGGCTTACGTGCTACAAGGCGAATCGTTGCGGGGGCGCCCTCAACGGGCGGATGGGGAGGTATGGTCGGATCGCCCCATCGATATGGACCTGTTGATGTGGTCGGGCGGCGGCTGGAAAAGTGACCGGCTCACCTTACCGCATCCGCGAATGCAGAGTAGGGCGTTCGTTATGGTTCCCCTGATGCGCATCCACCCGCAGGGTGAGAAATTCGTTGTTCCGGAAGGTGCAGAAAAATTGACGGAGGTTGGGACCTTATAACTACATAGCCATAGAGGGGAATATCGGTGCGGGCAAGACCTCGCTGTCCGAGATGATCGCGAGTGACCACGGTGGTAAGCTGGTATTGGAGCAGTTTTCGGACAACCCTTTTTTGCCGAAATTCTACGAGGACCGCGAGAAGTACGCCTTTCCGCTCGAGATGAGTTTTTTGGCCGAGCGCTTTCAGCAATTGAGTGATGAACTGCCATCGGCCGACCTGTTCAGCACCTTTACGGTCAGCGATTACTTTGTGTTGAAGTCGCTGATCTTTGCCGAGGTGAATCTGTCGCGCGACGAATTCGAATTGTACCGCCGCGTATTCAATTTGATGTATCGCCAAATCCCCAAACCCGATCTGCTCGTATATCTACACCGAGGCGTCGGCGAACTCCAGCGGCAAATCAAAATGCGGGGTAGGGAATACGAGCAAAGTATTCCGGACAGCTATTTGGAGGAGGTACAAGCAAGTTATTTTCAGTTCTTGAAACAACAGCGCACTTTGTCCGTTGTGGTGTTGGAGCTGGGGTCTTTGGATTTCGTGGGCGATCGAAAAGTATACGAGCGCATTCTCGAGAAAATGAACCAAAAATACCCTGAGGGAATGTCCATTTTGAGTCTCGATTAATTCACATTCAGGCGTTGACAAAAAATGGAGCGATCCCCGAGAAACTCCCGAGAAACATTAACTTTGTCGTCAATAATGTTGAAAACATACAATTAAATAGAATGAAAAAGGCAGCCTTCTTCTTAGCGTCATTATTTATCATGACAACGGCAGTCCATGCTCAGGGAACCTCGAAAATCAAAGATGATTACAATACTTGGTCTGTGCAGCTCCACGTTGGTAATTTGTACGGTTTTGGTGACGGAAATGGCTTTTTGACTGATGGACTTAATGAAAATGTAGGATTTGATCTTGGTTATGGATTGAATATCAACAAGCAATTCAATCACTTGTTTGGCTTGCGAATTCAAGGGATCTTCGGAACTGCAACCGGTGGAGTCTCCAGCGGAGAATGGGGAGAGTTATCGATTATGGACTTCACAGCTCAGGGAACGATCAATTTGACCAACCTCACTTTATCACGCAAGAGCAACCAGCGATTCCGTATGTATTTGAACGCCGGTATTGGTTTAAATAGCCACGATGCTACAATTTACGATGCCATGGATAACGTAAGCGATGATCCAGAGGCTCAGACTTCTTGGGTTATGCCTATCGGATTGGGCGCCATGTGGAAGCTGAACGATAATTTTTTCTTGGATTTGAACAGTACTTATCGTTTCTCAAATTCAGACTACCTCAATGGTGTGCCTAGGGGAACAGCTACGGATGGATACCTGTACACCAGCCTTGGAGTGGGTTATATCTTCGGTAAAAAAGAGCAATCTGCCGACTGGGTAAACCCAATGGACCAAATGTACATGGATCTCACCAACATGCAGACTACCGTTGATGAGATCTCAAAAGACAGTGACGGCGATGGAGTTGCCGACATGTACGATGCCGAGAACAATACCCCTGCGGGTGTAGCGGTAGACGGACGTGGGCGCGCCTTCGACATCGACGGTGACGGAGTGCCCGATCACGTTGATGAAGATCCATTTACGCCTAAAGGTGCTTCTGTGACTCCTGATGGACGTGAAAAAGATACGGATGGCGACGGAGTACCCGATAGTCGTGACCGCGAGCCTAACACTCCGGCCGGAGAATTGGTGAACTTCCAGGGGGTAACCATTCCTTCAGGAGAGCTCAACGGAGCGTACTTGCCGAGTATTTACTTCGCATTGGAAAGCAGCACCATCAGTTACGCTAACTACGAGCGTTTGGCTGCTGTAGCTCGTGCTTTGAAAATGAATCCGGACGCCCAGATCCGCATCGTGGGTCACGCCGACAAGACCGGTAGCGAAAAGTACAACGAAAAATTGGCTAAAGCCCGAGCTCAATCTGTGGTTGATCATTTGAACAAGTACTACGGAATCGATATGAGCCGAATGGAGGTTGCCGGAAAAGGAGAGACCGACCCGTTGGCCGACGGACAAAACAAGATCAACCGCCGCGTAGATTTCGAAGTGAAGTAAGGGCGAAAGATCAAGGAACCATCGAAAGCCCCTCCGATTCGGAGGGGCTTTCTTTTTTTACGAAAACGTAACAGAAGTCATTGCTTTTGATGCGCTGTGCGAACTACACTTGGGACAAACTCGGAGTCCCATGGATCTCAAAGGCATCAGGGCTGAATTGATAGAGCTGCGCAACTACATCCTAAAGGTGGAAGAGCAGCAAATGCGGCGATTGGAGCGCGTACATCCGGATCACCGAGGTGCGGCTCAGAATCTGATTCATTATTTGGCCCTGAGGGCCATAGATCACCAATTGCTTCAAGAACACCTCACTTCCATAGGTTTATCTTCATTGCGGAATTCAGAAGCCCGCGTACTCGACAATTTGAACTTGGTGCTGCATTGGCTTTCCGAAGATCAGTGCAACGATATTCCGGTACCTGTTCAAAAAGTGCACCCGGCACGTTGCATGAAAGAGCGGGCCGATGCACTTTTTGGCCACCGCGATACGTGGTCGCCCCACATCATGGTGACCTTGTCGAGCCAAATGAATAATACATCTAGTGAATTCGCCGATTTGCTGCTATCGGGCATGTCGGTGGTGCGTATCAACTGCGGTCACGATAGCGAACTCGAATGGACCGAAATGCTCGAATCGCTCCGATTGGCCAGCGAAGAAACGGGGGAATCGTGCAGTGTGTACTTCGACCTCTCGGGCCCGAAGATCCGCATCAAAGAGCTGTTCGATAAACAGCGAAGTTCGGTCAAAGCGCTGGCCGTGAAGCCCGGGGACCGCTTATTCATATCGAAGTATCCTTACGAAAAGGGACATTACGTAAAAGGTTACATGACCGTGAGGCCTAAAAAGGCCTTCGTTGGGCTTGAGGTAGGTAAGCGTATCTTGTTCGATGACGGTGTGGTTCACGGTGAAGTGATTTCGGTGTCCGATGAAGGAGTTGAGATCGAGATCACCTACACCGATAAACCGTCGCGCAAGCTCAAGCCAGAGAAAGGGGTGAATTTCCCGGGGATGGGGATTGAAATTAAAGGCGGCCACCGCCAAGGACATCAATGATCTGGATTTTTTGAAGGATCATGCCGATGTGGTCGGTTTGAGCTTTGTGAATAACGCTTCGGACGTGCATCAGATCATCGACGAAATGGAGGCGCGCGGCATGCATGAGGTCGGATTGGTCGTCAAGATCGAGACGGTGAGTGCCTTTGAAGACTTGCCCATAATTTTACTCGCTTTGATGCGGCACAAGCGCATCGGGCTCATGATCGCCCGAGGCGATTTGGGCTTGGAGGTCGGTTGGGAGCGCTTGGCCGAGGTTCAAGAAGAGATACTTTGGTTGGCCGAAGCGGGTTGGATTCCGACCATTTGGGCCACGCAAGTCCTTGAAAAGCTAACCAAGCAAGGCATACCGACCCGGGCCGAGATCACCGATTCCGCGGCGGGTATCAGGGCCGAATGCGTGATGCTGAACAAAGGCAAATACATATTGAACAGCCTGCGTACCTTGAGCGATATACTCACTAAAATGAGTTCACACCAATACCATCGTCGACCGGCCATGCGCAAATTGAACGTAGCCGAACGCGTTCTACAATCTTAGTGGAGTCTCAATAAAAAGGGCTTAACCGCTTCCCAGAGTACTATTCCGCTCGAAATACTCACATTCAAGGAGTGCTTGGTTCCAAACTGAGGAATCTCGACAGCGGAATCGCATTGATCGATGACCTTTTGCTGAACCCCTTTTACTTCGTTTCCGAGAATTAGGGCGACCTTATCGGTCGGATGGGGTTGCCAGTCGCGCAGGTCGACACTTTGCTCCACCTGTTCAACCGCCACGCAAAGGAACCCATCGGCCCGCAGGGCCTTAACAGCCTCTAAAGTGTCGTTGAAGTACTGCCACTGCACGGTTTCGGTGGCTCCGAGGGCGGTCTTTTCGATCTCGCGATGCGGGGGTTGCGCAGTGATGCCGCAGAGGTACACGGCTTCGAGTCGGAACGCGTCGGCGGTGCGGAACACCGAGCCTACGTTGTGGAGGCTGCGGATGTTATCGAGCACCGCGATAACGGGTACCTTTTCCGAACCTTTAAAGTCGGCGGGCGATAGGCGATCGAGCTCGTGAATCCTTAGTTTTCTCATATATTCGTGGACTGCGCACAAAGGTAACCAAAGCGGGAGTAACAGTGGCCAAGAAGAAGAGCGAGACCCCATTAATGAAACAGTACTACGGCATCAAAGGGAAGTATCCCGATGCCTTGCTGTTGTTTCGCGTGGGCGACTTTTATGAGACCTTTGGCGACGATGCGGTCAAGACTTCTAAAATTCTCGGCATTACGCTGACCAAACGTGCCAACGGGTCGGCTTCGGAAGTGGCCTTGGCGGGTTTTCCCCACCATTCCTTGGATACTTATTTACCCAAGCTGGTGAAGGCGGGTCAGCGCGTAGCCATTTGCGATCAGCTCGAAGAGCCCACCAAGGGTAAAAAGATCGTGGACCGGGGAGTGACCGAACTCGTAACGCCGGGGGTGACTTACAGCGATCAGGTGCTCGATAACCGCAGTAACCACTGGCTTGCTGCCGTTCATATGGGTGGTGTGACCTTGGGCGTGTCGTTTCTGGACATAAGCACGGGAGAATTCCTTCTGGCCGAAGGCCGTCCGGACTATATTGACAAATTGCTTCAGAGTTTTGCGCCAAAGGAGGTGCTGCACGAGAAGAAGTACAAAAAAGACTTTCAAGAGACCTTTGGATCTCGCTACTACACGTATGCGCTTGAGGATTGGGTGTTTCAATCCGGTTTCGCGCGCGAAACACTCCTCAAGCATTTCGGGGTAAAGAATTTAAAAGGGTACGGAGTCGATCACTGCGATTACGGCATCATTGCCGCGGGTGCCGCCTTGCATTACCTCGCCGATACGCAGCACGACCAGTTGGCGCACATCCGCCGGGTACGCCGCGTAGAAGAGGAGAAATACGTGTGGATGGATCGCTTTACCATTCGCAATTTGGAGCTGCTTTTTACGCCCCACGAAGACGGTGTTACCCTACTTGATATTATGGATCGGACCATTAGTCCGATGGGCGCCCGTTTAATGAAGCGCTGGATCGCCCTAACGCTGAAGGAAATGCAGCCCATTTTGGATCGACACGAAGTCGTTGAATTTTTAGTGGGGGCGCCTCAACGGCGCGATTTGATCGCCGGGCAGCTAAAAGAGATCGGCGACTTGGAACGATTGGTTTCTAAGGTCAGTACGGCGCGGATCAACCCGCGGGAGATGAATCAGCTCCACAGATCGCTCGTGGCTCTAGAGCCGATCAAAGAGTTCGCGGAATGTGCTGAGCCCCGTTCGTTGAAACAGATCGGCGAGGAGTTGAACCCCTGTTCGTCGCTCCAAAAGATCATTGCGGAGCACCTGAAGGAGAATCCGCCCGTGCAAGTGAGCAAAGGCGGGGTCATTGCCGATGGCGTTTCGAAGGAGCTCGACGAATTGCGCGAGATCGTTGCAAACGGTAAAAAGTATTTGTTAGAGCTACAGCAGCGGGAGGCCGAAAAGACCGGAATAACCTCTTTGAAGGTGGCCTTTAATAACGTTTTTGGGTATTATTTAGAGGTGCGAAATACCTTTAAGGACAAGGTTCCCGAGGAGTGGGTGCGGAAGCAGACCTTGGTCAGTGCGGAGCGATACATCACCGAGGAGTTGAAGGAGCTGGAGAGTAAGATCTTGGGTGCCGAAGAGCGGATCTTGGCTTTGGAAAGCAATCTGTACGGAGCGTTGGTATCTCGATTGGCCGATTACATCGAACCTATTCAAAACGATGCTTATCAGCTTGCCCGGCTCGATGCTTTGAATGGGCTGGCTGTATTGGCAGAGGAAAGCCGATATGTGCGGCCTGAAATGAACGAGGAGTTCGCGATCGCCATCGATGCAGGGCGTCATCCCGTGATCGAGCGACAGTTGCCGTTAGGTGAGCAATATGTGAGTAATGATATTCGGCTCGATCGCGACGAGCAACAGATCATGATGATCACCGGGCCCAATATGTCGGGTAAGAGTGCCCTGCTGAGACAAACGGCACTGATCAGTTTAATGGCCCAGATGGGCAGTTTTGTTCCGGCCGACGCGGCCAAGCTGGGGCTGGTCGACAAAGTCTTCACTCGGGTAGGGGCGAGCGATAATATTTCGTTGGGTGAATCGACCTTCATGGTCGAGATGAACGAAACCGCCAGTATTCTGAACAATCTGAGCGAGCGGAGTTTAATCTTGTTGGATGAGATCGGACGGGGAACGAGTACCTATGATGGTATTTCGATCGCCTGGAGTATTGCGGAATTCTTGCACGAGCACCCGACCAAGGCCAAAACCTTGTTCGCAACGCATTATCACGAACTTAACGAGATGAGAGATCGGTTCGATAGGATCGTCAATTTCAATGTTAGTGTGCGCGAGGTGGACAAAAAGATCATTTTCTTAAGGAAGTTGGTGCCGGGTGGGAGCAATCACAGCTTCGGAATCCATGTAGCGCAGATGGCTGGTATGCCGGTGGCCGTGGTCGATCGCAGTAAGCAAATACTGAGTCAGCTCGAGCAGAGTCACGCCGAAGACCTTGCCGGGAATAGCGGTGATGCCGCTCGCGAAGTCCTGAAGGATATGTCAGGTGAAATGCAACTCAGTTTCTTCCAGCTCGATGATCCCATGCTTCAAAACATCAAAGAAGAGTTGATCAAGACCGACATCAACAACCTTACACCGGTCGAAGCACTCATGAAGCTCAATGAGATCAAAAAAATGGTGGGAGGGTAAAAAGATTCTTGCCGAAAGATAAAATTGTATTAAATTTGCGACCTCTTAACAACGCGAGAATAGCTCAGTTGGTAGAGCACGACCTTGCCAAGGTCGGGGTCGCGGGTTCGAGTCCCGTTTCTCGCTCAACAAAATGAAGCCCTGGAGGTAAAACCTTCGGGGCTTTTTCTTTGAGGACTCGCGCTTGCGCGAAGGCCGAAAAGAGAAAGAGCCGTATTCACGCATAGCGTGCAGGGTTTCATTTTGTTGAAAGCTCCCCGCACCAGCAAGGGTCGGCGCACTGCGCAGTCTCGTTTCTCAACGACGTTCTTCTCTCTAGCTTGATATATTTAACCCCGGGCTGAAGCCTGGGGCCAAAGGTCTTGCTTCTATTAGGAGATTGCCTTCAAAAATTCAACGCATTGATCCCCGGGCTTCAGCCCGGGGCTGTATTGCATCCGTGTGCTATTGCTTATTAAGCATTAATGATTCAACTGCACGATCCCGGGTTTTAACCCGGGGCCGGGGGTCTTTTTTTCATTAGGGATTGTCGTTAAATATTGAACGCATTGATCCCCGGGCTTCAGCCCGGGGCTGTATTGCATCCGTGTGCTATTTCTTTTCATCATTAATGATTCAACTGCACAACCTCGGGTTAAAACCCGGGGCCCGGAGATTGGCATCTATCTTTCAATTCCATTAACTGTTATCTTTCTTATTCCAACCAATGAAAGGTAAACTTCCCCAAAAACGAGACAGTTTAAAAGTATAATTTTAAATTGTTGATTATGAAGAAGTCAAAGTTTACTGA